>NZ_JBOFOC010000027.1:0-4223 GCF_051659245.1 Microbulbifer sp. | reverse complement strand
CCTCGTTTCGTCGTAGAGGTGGATCGCGGCCATGGGCGGATGGCCGCCCCGCCGCTCCTACAGGGAAATATCGACCTTCCCGTTATCCACGGGGCGAGTAGTTACAAAAATAGTTAAAGCGGAACTTGACCGGATATCGGGGAACAGAGCAGTGCACAGAAAGGCAGGGGGGAAAAATATCCACGCGGGGTTTATGGCAATCCTCACCGCACTGCTGTGCGCAACCACCGCAGCGGCGCAGGAACTGGCCTGCGATGCTGTTTTCCCATCGCCCGTCTCGGCACATGATCCGGATGCCTCGCTGACTTTCCTCGGCGGTTCGCTGCAGGGCGTAACGGAACCGCTGGCAGCGCGCCATTTGGTGGACCAGTCCTTTTCGCCGCTGTCCTGCGGCGGACACAGCTGCGCCATTAGCGGCACTCCGGCGCCCGCGGTGCCGCTGCCGCCTTTCCAGCAAACCGCTTCCGAAAGGGATATTTCCGTTTCTTCGCCCGGCTACCAACACTTCCAGGGCAGTGACCGGGAATTCCGCAATATCACCCTCATGTGGCAGTCACAGCTCCGTTTGTCTCCCGCCGGGCAGGTCTGGCGGATTCGCAACCTCACCCTGAATTCTGAGTCCACCCTGGTACTGGCGCCCGGAGACTACTGGGTGGAGAATCTTACCGCGCAATATAGGGCGAGTATCCGGGTTGAGGGCGAGGGCACGGTGCGCCTGCATTTGCTCAACGACGCCGAGGTGCAATCCTCTGCCATGCTCAACCCCGGGCCGGGCAATCTGTTCGATCGCAGCCAGCAGATGCTGCTGGTGGGGTACGGCAACCTGACCCTGCACTATGCCGCCGAAGCGGCCGCCTCCGTGTACGCCCGGGGCCGGGTCACACTGCACGCCGACGCCCGGGTGCACGGCGATATTTCCGCGGCCAGTGCCACGTTTATGTGGCACTCGCTGGTCTCCGCCATCGACGACAGTGCGCGGCAGCGGACTGACTACGGCGCCCTGTGCCAAGTGGACGGGACAGCGCCGGAAATCACCCTGGACAACCCGCCGGAATCCCGCACCACCGACCGGCAGATAGTGGTGCGCGGTACCGTCACCGACAACCATCAGGTGGCCGGTGCGCGCCTGTCCAACGACCGCTACGGCTCGCCTTTTGAAGTTCCGCTGGACGCCGATGGCCGCTTCAGCGTTACGGTTCCCCTCCAGGTCGGGGACAACCATCTCACGCTCAGTGCGACGGACGTCGCCGGTAACCAGGGCAGCGCCGCCATACTGGTTCACCGCGCCGAGCCGCCGCGACTGGTGAATATCTCCCCCGCCAACGGCAGCCTATTGCGCGAAGAGATTTTCACCCTCAGCGGCGAGGTGCAGTCGGAGCTGCCCGCGGACCAGCTGCGCCTGCACGTCAACGGCGCCCGGGTTTCCCTGGGAGACGGGGAGGGCAGCCATCCCTTCGCCATCCCCGGCCTGCCCCTGGCCTGGGGCAACAATCGCTTCACCATTGCGGTGGCCAGCTCCGACGGCGACGACAGCCTTACACTGGACCTCAGCCGGCTGCCGGAAGACGACGAAAGCCTGCCGCCGCCGCAACTGGAAATACTCGCGCCCACCGACGGCTACCGGTCATCGGCGGACAGCGTGGATGTGGCCGGGCAGGTGATTGCCGCCGCCGGCAGTGTCGAGGTGCAGATCAATGGCAATCCGGTAACTGTTACCGGCGCTGCCGCTTCCGGCAATTTTCGCCGGAAAATATTTTTTGAAGCCGGCAGCAACGCCCTCTCAATCACCGTAACGGCTACCGACCAACTCGGGCGCACTACCACGGAAACCCTTACGGTATACCGCGACAGCGCGGCACCGGTGATTACCCTGGACGCGCCCCTGCTGCCATACCCCGATAGCAATGCGGTACAGGAAAATCCCTATCGACTCACCGGCACCGTGACCGACGAACGCCTGGCCGGCATGCTGGTGGACAACCAAGCGGTGGCCTTGACCGCAACCGCGGTCCCGGGCGAATACCGTTTTTCCGTAGACATTCCCCTGAGCGCCGGCACACGCACGCTCAGCCTGCGCGCCCAGGATGTTTCCGGCAACCAGGTTACGGAAAGCTACCAGCTCAGTATCGAGCCCTCGGCGCTGCTGAATATCCTGGTGCCCGCCGCGGGCGGCCGCTTCCTGATAGAGGAGAGCCCGCAAACCGCCGAAGTGGTGGCCCGGCTGCAAGGGCAGGCGCCCGGTGCCGAGGTGTTTGCCGTTGTCGGCGAGCAGCAGTTTCCGTTGTCCCTGAACGGCTCGCTGATCGAGGGTGAAATCGAACTGCCCGAAGAGGATGGCGAACACACACTGCGCATTCGGGTGGAGCACAGCGATGTGGGCCTGCTGGCCGCGGCGTCGGTACCTTTCACCGTGATCAATCTGGAGCAGCGCCCGCTGGAGCTGGTGCGCATGCAGCCAGTGGCCAATAGTACTTTTATTTCTCCCAACCAACTGTTCAGTTTCCATTTCAACCGCCCGGTGGACCCGGCACAGTTGCAAATAGTGGTGCGTGAAACCCTCCACGGCGAGACCTACCTCAATCAGGACAAGCCCGGTGTGGATTTCCTGCACGCCAAGGGCTACGAAATAGCCACCGTATACCGCAGCATGGAACTGGTACCCGGCACCATTGACCTGGTACCGGGGCGCCGCGCCGCCACCTTTGTCGCCGACCGCTATTTCGGCTACGGCGCCAGGCTTCAGGTGGAGGTGCGGCACGGGGAGGATATTCTCGCTCGCGCGCAACTACAGGTGCGCCCGTTGCCCACCCAGGTGAGCGGCAATATTTCCGACCAGTTCGGCGAGCCGGTCGCGGGTATCACCGTGCAGCTCGGAGAGCGCAGTACCACTACCAACGGCAGCGGTGGCTTTACCTTCGGCCAGGGCAGCGAGGCGGACAGCCCGGAAACAGTGCTTACCGCCGGCGACCACTGGCTGGTGATCAATCCGGATATGCGGGACCCGCGCTTCGGCACCCGCCGGCAGCAGGTATCGCTGCAGGCCGGGCGCCTTAACCGCCTGGGCATTCGCGCTGTGCCGCTGCTGAACGAAACCACCGGCTTTACCGGCCTGCGCAGCGGCGCCGTCGCGTTGCTGGCCGACGACCAGTTGGAAATCGATCTCAGCAATGCGCAACTCAACGGGCCGGACGGTCGCGGCAGCGTTGTCGTCAACCCGCAGTTTTTGCGTATCGAGCGCCTGGGCCTGGAAACCGTCGCTCCCGCGCCCCTTTTCGGCGTCTACGCGTTGCAACCCGAGGGCCTGGAAGTGGAGGGCCGGTTGGGCCTCAACTTTGCGGTACCGCTGCTCAATGGCCGGCGCGACTGGATGGAAGAGGGCACCCGTGTGGTGATTTCCGGCCTGGACCGGGCCCGCGCGGCCCTGGTGCCCGTGGCTGTCGGCGAGGTACAGGGCGAGCGGGTCCACCTGCGCGGCAGTTTCGAAGGCCAGTGGCTCGACTATATCGGCCTGGCCCTCCCCCCGGAAGCCGCGGCCCCCGCAATCCAGGCCTGGCTCGACGACGAAACCAGCTGGCCCGCCGTGCGTGCCGCCCTGGCCGAAGGAGCAAACTGATGCTGATGCACCACTTCGGCAAAAGCCTCCTGAATTTTATGAACGACCGATTAATTTCACGGATGCAAGAAACAACAAAAACCGAAGGCCGCAACGTAGGATGGGCAAAGCGAGCCTTAGCGAGCGTGCCCATCTTCTGTAGGAGCCTGTTTGTGACCGCCATGGATGGCGGAATGCCGCCCAGCGGAAATGGAGATTTTGCAGGAGCAAAAAATCTGCCAGGCGAATATTCCCCGGGACCGCCGAGCTCCAGCTCGGCAAGCCGGCCGCGCGCGGGCGGCCAATCGCGCAACTTTTTATATACCCTGGCAACTCTCTGCCTAACTCTCCTGAGCTTTTCCACCCAAGCCCAATTCGGCTCGATCTTCAACGTCACCCCGGAAATCACCCCGGTGATCTCCACCGGCCACGTCATGGCCCGCGCCCAGGTCCTGGGCCCCAACGGCGGCCCCATCCTGGTCAAGGTGCGCATGGACGGCAACAGCAGCGAGGAAGTGGAGGAGATCGGCGAAGCCTATGCCGGCGGCCCCCTGGACGGCGTCTACATCCTCTCCGCCACCGAATACCGCCGCGCACTGCAGGATCTTGCGGAGCTCAAGGCCACGCAACC
>NZ_JBOFOC010000026.1:0-36865 GCF_051659245.1 Microbulbifer sp. | reverse complement strand
CCGCGATCGATGGCAGTTTAATCCCAGATCGATCGCGGCCATGGGCCGCTTCTCCTACAAAACAGTGTTGATCGGGGGCATGGCCCCCAATTGAAGCAGTTGCGGGCTAGAAAATAAACCTCACGCCGGCTTCAACGCTCCGGCCCATCTCCGGGGCGTAGTCCCGCAGCAGGGAGGTGGAGTTGCGGATCTCCTCGTCCAGCAGGTTGCGGCCGCTGACAAAGAGCACTGCGTCGGTGTCGCCCAGCGCGAGATTGTAGCGGGCGGTGAGGTCCATGCGCGTGTAGCTGTCGGTGGGCTCCTCGAAGGCGCCGGGCCTGTCCTGCTCGTCGGCCCGGGTGGTGCGCCATTCCCAGCTCCACTGATTGTAGTCGCCGCCCAGGGCCAGGCCGACGCGCAGCGGCGGCATGCGCGGCACGTCGCGGCTCTCTCCATCGATGCTGTCGTCGAAGCGGGCGCGCACCGCGTCGCCGAACAGGGTCAGGTGAAGGAACTGGTGCAGCGGGACCTTCACCGAGGCCTCGGCGCCGTAGAAGGTGGCGTCGCGGTTGACGTAGGTGTAGATGGGGAATTCGCTCAACACGTCGTCGGCATCGAAGTTGGCGGCGTAGATATAGTCGCCCACCCGGTTGTAGAAGATGCTCGCCTCGATGCGCACGGCGTGCCAGCCGCTGGCCTCCTGGTTGTGGTGGTGGTAGCCCAGTTCCAGGTTGGCGGAGTTCTCCTTGTCCAGATCGGCGTTGCCGATCAGATAGCGGGCCTCGGCCACGTGGGCGCCGTCGGCGAACAGCTCTTCGGCCACCGGCGCGCGCTCGGCGCTGGTCAGGCCCAGGCTGAGGTGTTGGTGTTCGGCGAGGAAGTACTGCAGCGCGGCGCTGGCGCCGACCAGATTGTAGTCCTCGCTCGAGCCGTTTTGCGGGTCCACGCTGACCCGCTCCAGGCGGCCGCCCAGGTCCAGGTGCCAGTCGCCCCAGGCGCGCTCTTTCATTACAAAGGCGCCGGTGCTCCGGGTGTTGGAGGGCTGTACGAAAGCTTCCTCGCCGATTGCCGCGAAGTCCTTGTCGGACAGCTGCAGGCCGTAGGCGCCCCGCCACTCGCCGCCGCCGTCGTGGGTCACTTCTATGCGGCTCTCCCAGGCCTCGTTGGTAAAGCGGGTGCCCGGCTCGCCCCCTTCCAGTTCCACGTGCTCGTAGTCGTTGTAGCCCAGGCGGAACAGCAGCTTGTCCCAGTACTCGCCGCCGAAGCGGTGTTCGCCCTTGAGGTCGTAGCGGGTCTGCTTCTGGTCGATGCGCACGATTTCCGGTTCTTCGCCGTGCTCCTCGTGTTCCTCGTGTTCTTCGTGTCCTTCTTCTTCCCCCTCTTCCTCGTGGTGGGCGTGGGCGCCCAGGGGAATGCCGTAGTTGTTCTCCAGGCGGTTGATGGAGAAGCCCAGGTAGCCGCTGTCGGTGATCCAGGAGGCGCCGCCGCTGTAGCTGTGGGCGCGGGCGTTGCTATTGGCCACGAAGCCGTCGGTGTTGAACTCCTCCTCTTCGTGATGTTCCTCGCCCTCCTCCTCTTCGTGGTGCTCCTCTTCTTCGTGATGGTGGATGGCGAGGCCGGGGATTTCGGTGTTGTCGCTGTCGCGGTAGACGCCGTCCAGATACCAGGCCACCTGACCGGCGCCGCCGGACAGGCGGAAGACGCCGGCGTCCTGGCTGTTGCCGGTGTTGTGGCGCATTTCCAGGGCGCCCTCCAGTTCTTCGGGCACTTTCGTGGGGATGCGCCCGTCAATCACGTTCACCACCCCGCCGATGGCGCCGCTGCCGTAGCGCAGTGCCGCGGGGCCGCGCAGGATTTCGATGCGCTCGGCCAGCAGCGACTCCACTGTGGCGGCGTGGTCGGAGCTGGTGTTGGAGGCGTCGCCCACGTCCAGATTGTCATTCAGTACCTTGACCCGGTTGGCGCTCTGGCCGCGGATCACCGGCAGGCCCACGCCGCTGCCGAAGGAGGCGTTGGCCACGCCCAGTTCGTTCTGCAGCGTCTGCCCCAGGGTGGCGGAAGCGGCGCTGCGCAGTTCGTCGCCGGACAGCACCGACACCGGCGCGGCCACTGCGTCCGCGGGCTTGTCCAGCGGGGAGACGGTGACATTGATCTCTTCCAGGGTTTCGTCGGCGCCTGTTGTTGCGTAAGTAGCGGGCACGGTCAGGGCGCCGGCAATCGCCAGGGCCAGTTTGCTGGTCTTGTTCATCGATTTTTATACCTGTCACACAGGGCGGCGGGCGAAAGCCGCCACCGGAATTCGGAAACTATTGGTGTTGTGGTTTAGAGGTGTGACAGGGAGACTGGCGGTGCGCGGGCGCTCTGGCGTTCCGGCTGGCAGTCGCGGGGAGCCGGTGCGCCCGGATTGGTGTAGAGCACCGCCGGCGCCGGTTGCGAGAACTGCAGATCACTGCCGTGGGCAGCGGGCATATGGTTGAAGCACAGGTCGCACAGCTCCACCTGGCCGTCGTTCAGGTGGATGTGCTCCGCCCACAACGGCTGCGCTGCGAGCAGTGCGAGCAGCAGCAGAAGACTGGCCCAGAAGCGGGGCATTTGGTGGCGGTACTTAACCATGGCGCCAATAATAGGGAGTCGGCCGGGCAAATCAAGTTACAGTTGACACTACCCGGCCACAGGCGCGGGCTTTCGTCCTATAATCGCGCCCTTCCGCCGCAAATAGAGAAAAACCATGCGCAGTGCCAGCGTCAGCCGCGACACTCTGGAGACCCAAATCAAAGTCAGCGTCAATCTGGATGGGGACGGCCGCGGCCGTTTCGATACCGGCGTGCCTTTCCTGGAGCATATGCTGGACCAGATTGCCCGCCACGGCATGATCGACCTGGATATCACCTGCAAGGGGGATGTGCATATCGACGACCACCACACGGTGGAGGATATCGGCATCACCCTGGGCAAAGCGATTACCGAAGCGCTGGGGGACAAGAAGGGCATCACCCGCTACGGCCACAGCTATGTACCGCTGGACGAGGCCCTCTCGCGGGTGGTGGTGGATTTTTCCGGCCGCCCGGGGCTGGTGATGAACGTGCCCTTTACCCAGAAGCGCATCGGCCAGTTCGATACCGAACTCTTCTACGAATTCTTCCAGGGCTTCGTCAACCACGCCCTGGTTACCCTGCATATCGACTGCCTGCGCGGCCACAATGCCCACCACCAGGTGGAGACGGTGTTCAAGGCCTTCGGCCGCGCCCTGCGCATGGCGCTGACCCCGGACCCGCGCATGGCCGGCACCACGCCCTCAACCAAGGGAGTGCTGTAAATGGCGGCTTTGCTCCCCTCTCCCGGCCTCCGGGCCACCCTCTCCCGCAAGCGGGAGAGGGGAAGTTTAGGCGGACCCAGGAGGTAAACTGTGCAGAAAATCGCAGTGCTCGACTACGGCATGGGCAACCTGCACTCGGTGGCCAGTGCGCTGCAAAAGGTGGCGCCGGGCGAGGAGGTGGTGCTGGCCACAGAGCCGCATCAGGCCGAGGGGGCCGACCGACTGCTGGTACCGGGGGTGGGGGCGATCCGCGACTGCATGGAGGGCTTCGTCCGCCCCGGCTTCGCGCCGCTGCTGCACAGCGCGGTCGAATCCGGCCTGCCGGTGCTGGGCATCTGCGTGGGCATGCAGATCATGATGCGCCGCAGTGAGGAGAACAACGGCGTGGACTGCCTGGATATTTTTCCGCAGCCGGTGAAATTTTTCGGCAGGGACCTGCGCGAGAACAATGAGCGTTTGAAAGTGCCGCATATGGGCTGGAACCGTGTGGAGCAAAAGCGCGAGCACCCCCTCTGGCACAATATCGAAAACGGCAGCCGTTTCTATTTCGTGCACAGCTACTATGTGCCCGGCGGGGGCAACGAGGATATCGCCGGGCAGACTGAGTACGGTGTTTCGATCGCCGCCGCGGTGGCCCGGGAAAATATTTTCGCCACCCAGTTTCACCCGGAGAAAAGTGCCGATGCCGGCCTGCAGCTGCTGAAAAATTTTGTCGCCTGGAACGGCAAAGTTTGAGTATTACCTTGTAGGAGCGGCGGGGCGGCCATCCGCCCATGGCCGCGATCGGCGGTGCTTCGCAGCGCAGTGCGATCGCGGGCATGGCCCGCTCCTACGGAATTCTATCTACCGCTGAAGACTGAATATGATCGTAATCCCCGCAATTGATTTAAAAGACGGCCAGTGCGTCCGCCTGCGCCAGGGTGAGATGGACGACGCCACGGTATTTTCCGACGATCCCCTGGCCACCGCCCAGCACTGGGTCGACGAGGGCGCGCGGCGCCTGCACCTGGTGGACCTGAACGGCGCCTTCGCCGGCAATCCGGTCAACGGCGAGGCGATCACCGCCATCGCGAAACAGTTTCCCCAACTGCCGGTGCAGATCGGCGGCGGTATCCGCGATCTGGATACCGTTGAAAAATATCTGGATGCGGGTGTCACCTGGGCGATTATCGGCACCGCCGCGGTAAAGAATCCGCAGCTGGTAAAAGAGGCCTGCCGGGAATTCGAGGGGCATATTATCGTCGGCCTGGATGCCAAAGACGGCCTGGTGGCCACTGAGGGCTGGGCCGAGGTATCGGACGTTCAGGCCACCGAACTGGCCAAACGCTTTGCCGACTGCGGTGTGAGCGCCATCGTGTACACGGACATTGCCCGCGACGGCATGATGCAGGGAGTGAATATCCCGGCCACCCTGGAAATGGCCCGCGCGGTGCAGATCCCCATCATCGCCTCCGGCGGCGTCAGCAGTATCGAGGATATCCGGAAATTATTGGAGGCCGGGGAAATCTATGGAGCGATTTCCGGCCGCGCCATCTACGAAGACAAGCTGGACCTGCGCGCCGCGCAGCAGCTCTGCGACGACTGGGAAAAATAAAATGGGCCTCGCCAAACGCATC
This sequence comes from Microbulbifer sp., assembly GCF_051659245.1. Classification (NCBI taxonomy): domain Bacteria; kingdom Pseudomonadati; phylum Pseudomonadota; class Gammaproteobacteria; order Cellvibrionales; family Microbulbiferaceae; genus Microbulbifer; species Microbulbifer sp. The sequence continues at coordinate 31,954 of NZ_JBOFOC010000026.1, read as the reverse complement.
ATCCCCTGCCTGGATGTGGACGCCGGCCGGGTGGTGAAAGGAGTCAACTTCGTCGATATCCGAGATGCCGGCGACCCGGTGGAAATCGCCCGCCGCTACAACGAGGCGGGTGCGGACGAGATCACCTTCCTGGATATCACCGCCACCCACGAGGAGCGGGACACCACCCTGCACACGGTGGAAAAAATGGCCTCGGAAGTGTTTATTCCGCTGACCGTCGGCGGCGGCGTGCGCGCGCTGGAGGATATTCGCAACCTGCTCAACGCCGGCGCGGACAAGACCGCGGTCAACTCCGCCGCGGTGAAAAATCCCGAATTCGTGCGCGAGGCCGCCGAGCGCTTCGGCAGCCAGTGCATCGTCGTCGCCATCGATGCCAAGCAGGTGGGGGAGGGTCGATGGGAGATTTTTACCCACGGAGGCCGCAAACCCACCGGCATCGATGCGGTACAGTGGGCGAAACAAATGGCCGACCTGGGCGCCGGGGAAATCCTGCTCACCAGCATGGACCGCGACGGTACCAAGAACGGCTTCGACCTGGCCCTGACCCGCGCGGTGGCGGATGCGGTGCCGGTGCCGGTGATCGCCTCCGGCGGCGTGGGCAATCTGCAGCATCTGGTGGACGGCGTGTTGCAAGGCGGCGCCGACGCGGTACTGGCGGCGAGTATTTTTCACTTCGGCGAATACACCATTGCCGAGGCCAAGGAGTTTATGCAGCAGGCCGGTATCGAGATGCGTCTGTAGGGGCGGTGCGCTGGCGCACCCTACGAATACAAAAGTGGTCTGACTCGAATGACGCTGACTTAAGCGCAAATGGCCTTATTTGTAGGGTGGATAAGCGAAGCGCATCCACCAGTTGCAAGGACTGGGGCGGCGGATGCGCTTCGCTTATCCGCCCTACGGGAGCCGGAAACCGCTTAAGTCAGTGCCATTCTGGTCTGACTCAACCGTATTGACCCCCTGGAGTGTCAGCGGGTCTGGTCGTTGCGCCGGGGTTTGGCGCGCAGGTTGCCAAACGGCCGCACCACATTGTTCTTGAGATGAAAGAGCTGCCGGACGGCGCCCCTGGCTTCGTCGCAGCAGCGGTAGGGGCCGAAGCTGGAGCCGCCGCGGACCTGGAAGTACCAGTCGTTTTCCAGTTTGTAGTAGCGCTCGGCGCGCGGAGGGATGGTTTTGCCTTTCTCGCCGGTGCGGTACTGCTGCATGGCTGGTTCCGAGGTGCTGCTGTTCAGGGCGGTTTGTGAATTAATCCGCGCGGGCGAAGCGCGCGCGGGTCTCCCTGTCTCTCTGGGCGTAGAGATTCAGGCCCTTCAACACATTAAGCGCTTCAAAAATCTGGTTGTCGCGGTCGAGCCAGTCCTCGCGGCTCTCTTTTTCCCGCTTGCGGTCCTCGGAATTGCGCTCCTCGCCGCCATTGCCGTTGCCCAGGTGGCCGGCCAGGTCCGCCTCGGTGGTGCGCGAGCTGGGTTTGACGCGGGTGACTTTGACCCGCTCCACCACGATATCCGGGGTGATGCCCTGGGCCTGAATGGAGCGGCCCTTGGGGGTGAAGTAGAGCGCGGTGGTCAGTTTGATGGCGCGCTCGTTGTTGATGGGGATCACCGTCTGCACCGAGCCCTTGCCGAAGCTGTCGGTGCCCATCACCACCGCGCGGCGGTGGTCCTGCAGGGCGCCGGCGACGATCTCCGCGGCGGAGGCGGAGCCCTCGTTGATCAGCACCACCAGCGGCGCGCCGTCGGTGAGGTCGCCGGGTTCGGCGGAGTACTTCAGGTTGGCGGATTCGTTGCGGCCCTCGGTGTAGACCACCAGGCCTTCGTCCAGGAAGGCGTCCGCCACTTCCACTGAAGACTGCAGCACGCCGCCGGGGTTGTTGCGCAGGTCGATCACCAGGCCCATAAGTTCGCCTTTCCTCTGCAGCTTCTGGATTTCCCGCGCCACGTCGCCGCCGGTATCCAGTTGGAACTGGCTGATGCGCAGGTAGCCGTAGCCCTCGTCCAGCAGTTCGCTGCGCACACTGCGTACGCGCACGGTGTCCCGCTTGATGGTGACCTGGAAGGGTTCCTTGTAGCCCTTGCGCGCGATAGTCATGGTCACACTGCTGCCCTTGGGCCCGCGCATGCGCTCCACCGCTTCATCCAGGCTGACGCCCTTCATGGATTTGCCGGACAGGCGCAGGATCACGTCGCCGGCCTTGAGCCCGGCGCGGGAGGCGGGGGTGTCGTCCATGGGGGTGACCACGGTGATGTGCTCGCCCTCGATGCCCACTTCGATTCCCAGGCCGGCGAATTCGCCGGTGGTGTTGGCCTGCAGGTCGTCGAAGGATTCCCGGTCCAGGTAGGAGGAGTGGGGGTCCAGCCCCTGCAGCATGCCCTTGATGGCGTACTCCAGCAGGGTGCTGTCGTCGACCTCCTCGATATAGCCCTGGCGGATCTGTTCGAACACTTTGGCGAAGTTGCGCAGATCTTCCAGCGGCAGGCGCGTCTCGGCATCGGGGACGGTGATCGCCGGAGATTCCCCTTCGCTGAGACCCATCAACGGCAGTGCGGTTAGGGCGGCTGCGCCGATGAAAGTGGTCAGCGCTTTGGGAGTGAACATACTGTGGAAACCTCTGCCTTATAGCTTCGCTTCTTTGCAAAAGTGTAGACCGCGGCGGCTGGCAGAGTTTTCAAGTTGGCGGGCATTTTCACCATGTGAAAAGCGGACTGCCTTTCCGGCGCCTGTTTGTCAGGGGCGGGTATTCAGGAGCGGCACCATACCGTGGGGTCCTGCGGCCTGCCCCGGTGGCGGATCTCGAAGTAGAGGCCGCTCTGGCTGAGGCCGCCGCTGTCGCCGACCCGGGCGATGGTATCGCCGCGCTCCACCCATTCCCCAATGCTGCGGGTGAGCGACTGGTTGTGGCCGTAGAGGCTCATATAGCCGTCGCCGTGATCGAGGATCAGCAACATGCCCTGGCCGCGCAGATAGTCGGAGAATACCACCCGGCCGCGGTGGATGGCGCGCACCGGTTCGCCCTCGGGGGCGCGGATGGTGATTCCGGTCCAGGTGATGCCGTTGGCGCGGCGCTGGCCGTAGGCGTTGGCGCGGCGGCCCTTCGCCGGCCACTGCATGCGCCCGCGGTGTTTGGCGAAAGGCTGCTGGTCCTGCGGGCTCACCAGCGAGGCGATGGCGCGGCCCACTTCGTCCACCAGCCTCTGCAGGCGCGAGCGATCGCCCTTCAGCTGCTGCAGTTCGCCGCTCTTGTCGGCGAGGCGCGCGGCCAGTTTGTCCAGGGTGGACTGGCGCGCGCGGCGCGCGACCTGCAACTGGTTCTCCCGCGCCTGCAACTGGCGGCGCTCGGCGTCCAGGGTGTCGCGCTCGCGGCGGATGTTGCCGCTGATGGTTTCCAGGCCGGCGAGGGTGTCGAGGTAGTCGTCGATAACGCGGCTGCGTTCTTGAAGGAAGTATTCGTGGTAGCGGAGCTGGCGGGCGATGTGTTGCGGGTCTTGTTGGTTGAGGAGCAGCTTGATCTGCTCCTGTCTTCCCAGTCGGTAAGCGGCGGCGATCTCCTGCTCGACCCGCCGCTGCATACTTCGCCGCGATTCCTCCAGTTGCTGCTGCTCCTGCTTTAGCTCCCGCAGCTTGTCGGTGCGGCTGCGCATATCGTTTTTTATCTGGTCGACACGCCTGTGCAGCTCGGAGATATCCTTTTCATTCTCCTCCAGGTCCTTGAGCAGCTGGTCGCGCTGGCTCCGCACCTGGTTGAGTTCCTGTTGCAGCGATTCGATGCGCTGCTTGATTTCCCGCAGGCGCGCCTGCTGGTCCTCCTCCGCCCAGGCGGGCAGGATCAGCAACGCGGCGAGAACAGCGGTCAATATTTTCATTGCTCGAATTGCACCAGGCTTTCGCCGGTCATTTCCTCCGGTTGCGGCAGGCCCATCAGCTCCAGCATGGTGGGGGCCACGTCCGCCAGGCTGCCGCCGTCGCGCAGGTGGAGTTTGCGCTCGCCGACGTAGACGAAGGGCACCGGCAGGGTGGAGTGCTGGGTGCTCACCTGGCCGGATTCGGGATCGTACATCTCTTCCACATTGCCGTGGTCCGCGGTGATCAGCACTTCGCCGCCGGCGGACAGCGCGGCGTCCACCACGCGGCTGACGCAGGCGTCCAGGGCTTCCACCGCCTTTACCGCCGCCTCGAACACCCCGGTGTGCCCGACCATATCGCCGTTGGCATAGTTGCAGATAATGGTGTCGAAGTCGCCGCTGCCGATGGCCTTCACCAGCTTGTCGGTTACCTCCGGCGCGTTCATCTCCGGCTGCAGGTCGTAGGTGGCCACGTTCGGGGATTTGATCAGCTCGCGGGTCTCGCCGGAATAGGGGTCTTCGCGGCCGCCGCTGAAGAAGAAGGTGACGTGGGCGTACTTTTCGGTCTCGGCGATGCGCAGTTGGGTCTTGCCCAGTCCGGCGAGGTATTCGCCGAGGGAGTTGGTCATCTCCTCCGGCGGGAAGGCACAGCTGGCCTGGATATCGGCGGCGTATTCGGTGGTCATCACGAAGTCCGCCAGCTTGGGCGCAGCCTCGCGCTCGAAGCCGTCGAAGTCCTTTTCGGTAAAGGCGCGGGTCAACTGGCGCGCGCGGTCCGGGCGAAAGTTCATATAGATGACCGCGTCGCCGTCGGCGATCGGCGCCGGTTCGCCCACCAGGGTGGGGGCCACGAACTCGTCGTTCTCGCCGCGCTCATAGGCGGCGTTCAGGCCCGCCAGGGCATCGTCGACCCGGTGCCCGGCCTTGCCCTGGGTGATCAGATCGTACACGGCGCGGGTCCTGTCCCAGCGCTGGTCCCGGTCCATGGCGTAGTAGCGGCCGGCGAGGCTGGCGATGCGCGCGGTGCCCAGGGAGTCGCATACCTGTTGCAGGCGCGCCAGTGAGGATTCGGCGCTGCGCGGGGGGGTATCGCGGCCGTCCAGGAAGGCGTGCAGGTAGATCTTCTGCGCGCCGCGCTGGGCGGCCAGGGTGGCCATGGCGATGATATGGTCCTCGTGGCTGTGCACTCCACCTTCGGACAGCAGGCCCATGATATGCACCGCGCCGTTGTTGGCCACGGCCCTGTCCACCGCGCGGGTGTAGGCGGGGTTGCGGAAGAAGTCGCCGTCCTCGATCGCCTTGTTGATGCGGGTGAAGTTCTGGTACACCACGCGGCCGGCGCCCAGGGTCATATGCCCCACTTCCGAGTTGCCCATCTGCCCCTCCGGCAGACCCACGGCCATGCCGGAGGTCTGGATCAGGGTCTTCGGGCGGTTGGCCCAGAGGTCGTCCCACACCGGCGTTTTGGCCGCGTGGATGGCGTTGTGCTCGGGATTGTCGCTGTGGCCGAAGCCGTCCAGGATCAGCAGGATCAGGGGACGCGGGGAGGTATGGTGCGGGGACTGCGCAGATGCCATAGCGAAAATTCCTATACCGATGTGAGTTGAACCTGAATGGCTGGAGCCAGCGGCGGATTTTAACCTGTCTGCGCCCTCCAGGTCAGGTGTCGCGACGGTGGATGGCGAAATCGCTGGTTAAGATTTCGCCACAATCGTGTATACTCCCGGCCCTGCCGACTGGGCGATAACAAACAGAGCTAATCTTTCGGGGGAGCGGTGGATTTTTTCGTTTTTATGAGCGAGCAGTGGCTGCTGGTCAGTCTTCTGGTGGTTTTGCTCTACGCCTTTGCGCTCAGCGAGCGCCATAAAGCCGGCACACCCGCCTCGGTGCACGAGGTGACGCGGCTGATCAACAGCGACGGGGCGCGGGTACTGGATATCCGCGACAAAAGCGAATACAGCGCCGGGCACATCGTCGATGCCCTGAATATCCCCCACGGCCAGGTGGCGGAGCGGATTGCGGAGCTGGCCAAGGTCAAAGACAAGCCGCTGATCGTGGTGGACAAGATGGGCCAGCACGCCGGCGCCGTGGGCCGGTTGCTCAAGCGCGAGGGGTTTCAGGTGCGGCGGCTGCAGGGGGGGATGGTCGAGTGGTCCAACCAGAACCTGCCGCTGGTGAAGGGTTGATAGGGTTGCCACAAGTTGTAACGGTGCAGTCATGGCCCAGGTAGTAATTTATACCACCCGCTTCTGTCCCTACTGCATCCGCGCCAAGTACCTGCTGGACAGCAAGGGCGTCGAATACCGCGAGATATCGGTGGACGGCGATCCCGAACTGCGCGCGCAGATGGCCGCCAGGGCGGGCAGTCGCACAGTGCCGCAGATCTGGATCGGCGAGCACCACGTGGGCGGCTGCGACCAACTGGTGGCGCTGGAGCGGAGCGGCCAGCTCGACAAGCTGTTGGCCGCCTGACTGGGGCTCAGACCTTGAAAAAGTGTTCACGGGCCCCATTTGAAGGACTTTACAGGGAGTCTTTCTCACGGAAGGCATAAATCAACTCAATATTAATGCACAGGCAGTAACATGGCTGAAGAACAGAATGGCGCGGCGGCAAACGCGGAGGCTCCAAAAGTACAGTTCGCGATGCAGCGCATCTATCTCAAGGACCTCTCCTTCGAGACCCCCATGGGCGCGGAGATATTCAAGAAGCAGTGGAAGCCCCAGGTCAACCAGGAGCTGAACACCAAGACCGACAAGATCGACGAGGATCTGTACGAAGTCGCCCTGACCCTGACCATCACCGTCAGCCTGGAAGACGAGACCGCCTTCCTGGTGGAAGTGAAGCAGGCCGGCCTGTTCGCCATCAAGGGCCTGGAGGGCCAGCAGCTGGCCCAGGCGCTGAACACCGCCTGCCCGCAGATTCTCTTCCCCTACGCCCGCGAAGTGGTGGACAACGTGGTGACCAAGGGCTCCTTCCCGGCCCTGATGCTGCCGCCGATCAACTTCGACGCCCTCTTTGCCGCGGCCCTTAACCAGGCGCAGCAGCAGGCGGAAGGTAAGACAGAGGGAGCCGAAGCCTGAGCTTCCGGTCCCTTGAATTGAAAAGGCCCCAATCGGGGCCTTTTGCGTTTTTGGGCCCGGTTGGTGAAGTTGGTCCTACACACGATCCTGCCACCCCCAACCTTGCCCCGCGTCGGGCAATCACCTAGTCTCCGGCCAATCGAGCAGTGAGAAGTTTGCCAATGCAGTGGGACCTGCCGCGACCCTTTATCTGGAAAGTCATCGTAGAGCCCGAACACGTGGACGGCCTGCACCACGCCAACAACGCCGAGTATGTGCGCTGGTGCGAGCGCGCCGGCTGGGCCCACAGCGCGGCGCTGGGGCTGGACGTCTCCGGTTACCAGGAGCTCGACCGCGGCATGGCCATCCGCCACGCGGAGTACGACTATATACTGGCGGCGAGAGAGGGCGACGAACTGTTGTTCGGCACCTGGCTCACCAAAGTCGACGGGCGCCTGAACATGACCCGCGGCTTCCAGGTATTCCGCGCCGGTGACCGGGCGCTGATACTGCGTGCCCAATGGCAAATGGTGTGTATCGAGCTGTCCAGCGGCAGACCCAGGCGGATGCCGGAAGTCTTCAAGGAAATCTACAGCCCGGCAGTCATTGCCCCGGAGGCCGATCGTGAGTGAAGAATTTGTCACCCTGACCGAAAACACCGGCGCCCTCAAAGGCAGGACAGTATTTATCACCGGTGCCAGTCGCGGTATCGGCCGCGCCATCGCGCTCAAGTGCGCCGCCGACGGCGCCAACATTGTGATTGCCGCCAAGTCCGCCGAGCCGCATCCCAAGTTGCCCGGCACCATCCACTCGGTGGCGGCCGAGGTGGAAGCGGCCGGTGGTACGGCGCTGCCGCTGCAGGTGGATGTGCGCGAGGAAAAGCAGGTGGCGGACGCCATGGCGCGGGCCGCGGAAACGTTCGGCGGTATCGACGCGGTGGTGAACAACGCCGGTGCCATCAGTCTCACCAGTGTGGAATCCACCCCGCCCAAGCGCTACGACCTGATGCAGAGCGTCAACAGCCGCGCCGTCTATCTCACCGCACACCTGGCGGCGCCCTATCTCAAACAGTCCGCCAATGGGCATATTCTCAGCCTCTCGCCCCCCCTCAACCTGAAGCCCGAATGGCTGGGACCTTGTGCGCCCTATGCGCTGTCAAAGTTCGGCATGACCATCCTGAGCATGGGGTTGGCGGAGGAGCTGCGCGAGGACGGGGTCAGCGTCGCCACCCTGTGGCCGCGCACCCTGGTGGCCACCGCGGCGATCGAGTTCGCGGTGGGCAGCCGCGAGATGTTCGAACAGAGCCGCAAACCGGCAATTATGGCGGACGCCGCCTATGAAATCCTGCTCACGGAAAACGGGGCGCTCACCGGCTGCCAGCTGATCGACGAGGAGCTGCTGGGCGAGCGCGGCGTGAGCGACTTTACCAACTACGCCCACAACCCGGCCAAAGCCGGCGAACTGGCCGTGGACCTGTTTCTCGATCCATAGCGAAACGCGGGGGGAAATGAAGTGACCAGCGATAGCGATCTGTTTCAGGACGCCCTGGGCGAACTGGGGGACGTGCGCCCACTGGCGCGTGAGCGCCGCGAAAAGAGAGTGGCGCTGAAAAAAGACAGCGCGGCGGAGTTGAATCGACACATGCGCCGCGAGGCGGCCACCCGCGAAACCACCGCGGAACTAAACCCTCTCGCCGGCGAGTTTGCGGAGCCGGTGGACCCCTGGGATCCGCTGGAATTCAAGCGCGACGGCGTCCAGAACGGCGTCTATCGCAATCTGCGACTGGGCAAATACCGGGTGGATGCGCGGCTCGACCTGCACCGGCACACGGTGGAAATGGCGCGCCGGGCGGTGTTCGAATTTGTGCGCGATTGCATGGAGGCGGATGTGCGCTGCGCGCTGATTACCCACGGCAAGGGAGAGGGCCGCGCGCAGCCGGCGCTGCTGAAGAGCTGTGTTAACTGCTGGCTGCCGCAGCTGCACGAGGTGCTCGCCTTCCACAGTGCGCAGAAGCAGCACGGCGGCCTGGGGGCCACCTATATTTTGCTGCGCAAGAGCGAGCGCAAAAGGCAGGATAACCTGGAAAAACACCAGCGCCGCAAGTAGGAGCGGCCCATGGCCGCGATCGATTTATATACTCGGCACAGGTAACTACTCACCCCTGTGACACTAAGCCGAGGCCTGGGCGGCCCTGCTACCGGCAGCCGTTCGTTCAACAGCCTCGTCGGTCTGTTTATCAGCCGCAGGCGCTTCTCTCGAACGGCTTCCGGTATCAGGGCCTTCTCGTCGAGTTCCGGTATTCTTTTCCCGGGCCCCGGTCCCGGGTCCCGAGTTCGGCACAGACTGATCGCGGCCAGCGGCCGCTCCTACAGAGGATGCGAAAAAAACCGGTGCCCGAACTGCCACTGTCATCTTTTTGTCACGCCGCAGCGGTAGGATGCAATCACAACGAAACGCTTGTCTCGTCTCATAGAGGTTGAGGCTTTCGTTGTTGTTCTCTCAATCTTCTTGATTGTCATTGCTATGGCGGCCAAGTGGCCGCCCTTTTTTATTATTCGACGCTTCCCGCGCGCCGGAACTCCAGCCGGGTTTTGTCGCTGTCGCTGCGCAGGATCAGTGAATCCCCTTCCACCTGTGCGCTGTCGGTTCGCGGCAGGGCCTTGAGATAATCCTTTTCCAGTTCGCTGCTCTCGCGGATATCGCTCATGCGGGAAATGGTCGGCGGTTGCGACCAGGAGAGTTCGCCGCCGTCGGAGAGGGAAAAGCGGCCGAGATAGGGATTGGAGCCGGCGCTGCCGCGCACATAGCCCAGTTTGTCGCAGGTGAAGTAGGGGCGTTCCCGCCAGAATTTCCGCCACAGCAGGTGCCGGCGGTGTTCGCGCCCGTCCACCGAGAGGCTCTCCAGCAGCCACTGGTGCTCGCAGATGGAGCCTTCTTCCGCCGCCGCCTCCGCCAGTTCTGCCTCACTTAATTGCCCGCACCCGCCCAGGATGAGCAGTGCGACAGCGGCGAGGGGAATCAGTGGTCTGCGGGCTGGTAGCATGGTGCGGGTCTCGTTGTTTTTGTGACATTTAACACCAAAAACAATCCGCCGTCTGTGGAGGCGTTCAGGGTCCCACCTTGATATATTCGATATAGATGTCGCCGGGGGGGTCGCGCAGTATCAGGCGCTCGCCGCCGGACTTGGTGAGCGCCCGGCGGGTGCCGGCCAGGGCGCGAAGATAGGCGTTTTCCCGCCGCATCAGCGGCTCCGGGCCGGCTTTCTTGGTGGAGGCGAAACTGGCGGGGTCCCACAACAGCAGGCCGGTGTCGGTCACCTGGAGGACGCCGCGGTAGGTATTGATGCCGCTCTTGCCCACCACATTGCCGTCCCGGTTGCACAGGAAGGTAAAGCGCTCGTTGTCCTCGATGGCGATGGCCTCGCCGTTGATCCGCAGTCGCTTCAGTTCCCATTTGTTGCCGCAAACGGAGTCGGGACCGCCGGCGGATTGGGTAATCTCGGGACCGGTGGTGCCCATACCGGCACAGCCGACCGCAACCACAATCACCCCCGCCAGCCACAACTGTACAGCCCTGCTCATCTGCGTCTCGCTCCCTGACTACTCTCAAAAAGCCTAGCTGCTCACCCATACGCGGAGAGGGGATTGGCGACAAGCTATTCTTAATTCACTGACCACTAAACACCGGCCACTGCATCCATGCTGAGACGCACTAAAATTGTCGCCACCCTGGGCCCAGCCACCGACAAGGCGGGCATCCTCGCCCGGCTGATCGAATCCGGCGTGGATATGGTGCGCCTGAACTTTTCCCACGGCATTGCCGCCGACCATCGCCGCCGCGCCGAGCAGGTGCGCGCCGAGGCGGGCCGGCAGGGCCGCCATGTGGCGATAATGGGGGATTTGCAGGGGCCCAAGATCCGCGTGGGCAAGTTCAGCGAGGGTCGCGCGCAACTGGAGGAGGGCAGCGACTTCACCCTGGACCCGGACTGGCCCCCCGACGGCGGGAACTCCCGGGGAGTGTCGGTGGACTATGGGAAACTGGCGGACGACTGCACCCGGGGGGATATCCTGCTGCTGGACGACGGCCGCCTGCGCCTCAAAGTGCGGGAGATCAAGGGCCGCATACTGCACACCCGCGTGGTGGTGGGCGGCTGGCTGTCCAACAACAAGGGCATCAACAAGATGGGCGGCGGCCTCACCGCACCGGCGCTGACCGCCAAGGACCGCAGGGATATCGAGACCGCCGCGGAATTGAAACTCGACTACCTGGCGGTGTCCTTCCCCCGCGATGCCGCCGATGTGGAAAAGGCGCGCAAACTGCTGCGCGACGCCGGCGGAGAGGCGCACATCGTCGCCAAGATCGAGCGCGCGGAAGCGGTGGCGGACGAGGAGCACCTGGACCAGTTGATCCTGGCCAGCGACGTAATCATGGTGGCCCGGGGCGACCTGGCGGTGGAAATCGGCGATGCGGAGCTGATGGGGGTGCAGAAGCATCTGATCAAGCGCTCGCGCCACCTCAACCGGGTGGTGATCACCGCCACCCAGATGATGGAGTCGATGATTTCCAGCCCGGTGCCCACCCGCGCCGAAGTGTGCGACGTGGCCAACGCGGTACTGGACGGCAGCGATGCGGTGATGCTGTCGGCGGAAACCGCTGCCGGTGACTACCCGGTGGAGACCGTCAAGCACATGGGGGAGGTGATCATCGGTGCGGAAAAACACCGCACCCGGCGGCGCCCGCCGCGGGTGATGCAGGAAAACTACCCCGCTGGCGACGCCTGTATCGCCATGGCCGCGATGACCATCGCCAACCACTGCCGGGATATCAGGGCGATCATCTGCCAGACCGAGACCGGCAACACCGCGCGGCTGATGTCGCGGGTGCGCTCGGATATCCCCATCTACGCCTTCTGCCGGCATCTCTCCGCCTGCAACCGGGTGGCGCTCTACCGCGGCGTGGACTCGGTGCACATGGAAATGGAGGGACTGGACGGCGCGGAGCGCGACCAGCTGGCAATCGCAGACCTGAAGCGGCACAAACTGCTGAAGCCCGGCGACTTCGTGCTGGTGTCCCGCGGTTATCATCAGGATATCGGCGGTAGTACCGATACATTGCGCATTGTCGAAGTGGAATAACGGTCGGGTTCGTCGTGCGGGTTTCAGAACCACAGATTTCGCTGAGGGCCCACTATTTTGAGACGGCTAATAAGTATACGGTCCCCGGAATTCGCGCTCTATTGAAGGTTTTCGTTCAGTAGCCTTCGGACCTCCTCCAGCTTCTTAAGAGCATTCGGGGAGGGGCCCAGTTCCACAGCTTTTTCCCAATACTTCAGAGACTCCTGATAGCGCTTTTGCTCTTTCAGGAATTGGGCATAGTTGCCATGGTAGGTAGAGCTCTCGGGGTTATTTTTAATATTTTCCTTCAGCAGCCTTTCCTGCTCAGCAAGGTCCTTACTGAATCTCGCCACCTTCTGACGGTGGATATTGACAAGGTTTTGCTGATGATCGAAGGCAACCCGCTGCTCTGCCTCGTCAAAATACCCCGAGGCCCTACCCGCATCACGCATTTTCTCGGCAATGATACCCCTGAAGTACCAGGGGTAAAAACTGTCCGGATCCAGTTCATGAGCTCTGCCGAGTGCCATCCAGGCTTTCTTATATTCCTCCTGAAGGATCAAAATCCTTGCGTAGTGCGCATGAGACTGGCTGAGGTTCGGCGAGATGGACTTTGCCTTCTCGGCCAGTTCAAGGGCTCTCTCGGCGGTCCCCGGGGCGAAAGTTTTCTCTGTATACCAGTCTCCGATTTTATAACCGGAGACCAGCGTCGTCAGGGACGCGCAGAGATAGAACCAGGGGTCTTCGTTTCCTTCAAGGCCTGCCGCGTTAAACTCTGCAATCACACCTTGACGTACAGAATTGTCGAATACGTTCGCTTCAAGGCGGAAGTAAGCCTCTTCGAAACGTGCATTTCCATGGCTTAGCGGCGGTAAAAGCAACCCCGCCAAAATCGCCAAATGGAAAACTTTGACGAGGTCATTTAAGAACCGAAAATTCAATACTATCTTCATAGTTGCTCCGCTATCATTTCAAGCACCTCAGTAACGAATAAAGCCCAAGAGCTAAGAAGAACATTATTTTCCCACAAAAGGCTACAGGATTTTTACTGGCTAAAATTGTACGACTCACACGCCTATGAAAATCAATCGCTTCATCCACAATATTTGTAAATACAAACAGCAGGTTCATGGCGTTGAAGCTGGTGGTGCGCTGCAATGGGTCGGTGATGCTGGCCAGGAAGCCGGGCGGCCTTTGTCATTGAGCACTGAAATCAAATGAGTCCGCTCCCCTGATCCATCCCGAGCTATTCGTGCCGGCTACCCGCCTCTCCAGATCTATTCAGTAATCAGGTATACTGTCCCCGGAATTCCGCAGATCTATTCAGTAATCAGGTATACTGTCCCCGGAATTCCGTCCCTAAACTACAGACAACCCCGATATGTATGACCCGACAAATAAGACATACTACTTTCATGGAATGCTTTATGTTCAACCTCCTTATCAAGTATTTTCTTTTCGACAGGAAGTCCAAATCTATATATAACCCTTTCTATGGAACCTTTACTCGCTCCTGGGCCGACGAGATTGAAATTCTCCGAAAACTCAATAACGTCAAACTCATACACAAACAATATATCGGCCAAACCATTACACGTCACATCCACAGCAGTAGCAACTGGGCTGCCATTTTTATAAATCGTCTTTGTTTCCAGCGTCCCATCAAAATTATCATCTAGCTTGCTACTAACTACTTTGTCATCTTTTCCGTAATAGTTTGAAACATCGACTCTACCATCAAAATTTCTATCTACAAATTCATAGTATCCGTCATCAGCATCTTCATAGGAAATATCAGGCACCCCGTCACCATTCAAATCCAACATTGAAGAATCTACAGACCCTCCCACCTCTGTGTCTTTAACACAAGAAAAACTGCCAAAAACACATATAAAACATAATAGAAATCTCAGACCTCTCATATCACTTCTCCACCAAAAAGCCGCCATCTCCGACGGGCCCAGACCAGTCAGCTTCCTCTTTAATACATCTACAACCGTTCTCTGGCTCTCTCAATGGGGACATCTTCGGTCTTGGCATCTCACAAGACTGTGGATTCAGATTATCCCAGGGACAAACACGCTCCACGCACTTCATAGGAAAAATGGGATGCATTCTCCTTTCAGTTTCAGAGATAGCATCATTTAAAAATTTTTTCTTATTGTTGGCGAGATTCTGGACACCCATAACGAGATTCTGGACACCCATAAAACAAAAGGTATCTCGCGCCAGCCCTGTTGCAGCCTGTCCGGATCTGCGCACAATACTGGTTATTCATTCAGTATGAGTAACCACCCATGGGACTCCCACGTAAAGCCCTGATATCCCTTGAGGCCACGCCCTACTACCATTGTGTCTCCCGCTGTGTGCGCCGCGCCTTCCTGTGCGGGCGGGACGAGCGTACCGGGCAATGCTTCGAGCACCGTCGTCAATGGATCGAAGACAAGTTGCTGGAACTGTCCCAGATATTCGCCCTGGACGTCTGCGCCTATGCGGTGATGGGCAACCACTACCATGTGGTACTCCACGTAGACGGGGCGCAGGCTGCCGGCTGGGAGCTGCGCGAAGTCGTGGAGCATTGGCACCAGCTGGGCAAGGGCTCTCCACTCTCCAATCGCTTCGCCCGTAATGAGTCCCTGGATGCCGCTGAACTGGCAAGACTTACCGAATTGGCAGAGGTCTGGCGGATTCGGCTCATGGATATCAGCTGGTTTATGCGATACCTGAATGAGTCCATCGCCCGCGAGGCCAACCGGGAGGACCAGTGTACCGGCCGTTTCTGGGAGGGAAGGTTCAAATCCCAGGCGCTGCTGGACGAGAAAGCGCTTGCGGCCTGTCTGGCCTATGTGGATCTCAACCCCGTCCGCGCCAAAATGGCCGAGACACCCGAGGAATCGGCACATACTTCCATCAAAACACGCATCGAATCCGCGAAAGAAGGCCGACAGCCGGCGATGCTGTTCCCCTTCGCCGGCAATCCCCGGGAACCCATGCCGGAGGGCATCCCCTTCCCGCTGCAGAGCTACCTGGAACTGGTGGACTGGAGCGGGCGCATGCTGCGGGATGGCAAGCGCGGGGTCATCGACGGCAAGCTGCCGCCGATTCTGGAGCGCCTGCAAATCGACCCGCAACACTGGCTCTACCTGACCAAGAACTTCGAGAGCCGCTTCAAATCCCTGGTAGGCGCCGCGCACTCGGTGCGTCGCGTCTGCGAACAGCTCGGCAAGCGTTGGGTGCAGGGGATTCGCGATTGCGAGCGCTACTTCTCGCCGCCTGCCGCCTCCTGATCTTTTGCTTTTCTCTTAAAGAACGCCATCGCAGGCTTGCTGCGAGGGGTTGCCCTATCTCGAAAACGTCGTTTGGCGCAGCCAGACACGATTCGCAAGGACAATTCACCTAACCACTGAATTCATGCCTCTCTCAAACCGGGGAGGGCAAGCATTTTCAATCAAGTTTCCGTTTGATGGGTGTCCTATTTTGCCGTTTCTATTTTGCCGTTTCCATTTGATGGGTGTCCTGTTTCATTTAGCGTGGACTCGGTGCACATGGAAATGGAGGGACTGGACGGCGCGGAGCGCGACCAGCTGGCGATCGCGGACCTGAAGCGGCACAAACTGCTGAAGCCCGGCGACTTCGTGCTGGTGTCCCGCGGTTATCATCAGGATATCGGCGGTAGTACCGATACATTGCGCATCGTCGAAGTGGAATAACGGGCGCTTTCGTCCTTCCGCGCCGTGCGGGTTTCAGACCCACAGATTCCGCTGACGCCCAATAAAAAAGGCTGCCCCTATTTCGGCAGATACTGCGACGGCATCGCGGAAAATGGCAGTGGCGGAAATCTCTCCTGTCCCTGATCAACTGCAGGTTTTCTTCCAACACGTTTCCGAAGCATCAAACTTCTTACTATTATCGCGATCCCACTTTTTTTCACCCGCAGAGTTCAATTCCAAGGTGCCATTTTCTTTCTGGGCGCCGATGGGTTTGGCCTGCAAAGTGTAAGTGGTGGCCGTGGTGGGCTTGACAATTTCCAGGTTATAAAACTTGGTGCCGCCATCCAGCGGGACCTGGGTTGGGAAAATTCCGGGAGCACCGGTATCCTTGCCGCCTGCTGCCGCCTTCTTATAGCTGCCATTCTCGGTATAGTGCCGCTCCATCGCCTGCGCCAGCCCCATCAGCGCCCCCTGGGCATCCGCCCTGCGGGTGGTGCGCACATGCTCCTGGTAGGAGGGCCAGGCGATACCGGCGAGTATTCCCAATATCGCCACTACGATCATCAGTTCGATCAGGGTAAATCCGCGCTGCTTTTTCATATTTATCACTCAATCATTCCATGGCTTACAGGGGGGTGGCCTCTTCCCAGGAGAGGCGGCCCTCGCGGTCGCAACCGCCCGTATCAATACCTCTTGTGCCAAGGTTTCCAGATGAATCGGAGGTTAACTGTTTGAGAGCGCCAGCACTGCAGGGGCCGCCACTGCTGCTAGTGCTACTGCTACTACTGCTACCACTGGCGCTACCACTGCCGCCACCAATAAAGCCCGACCTATTCGGCGATCCGCCGCTTACCGCGCTTCCCACCACACCCTTGTCCGCCGTGTTGATCACGCCGTCGCCGTTGGCATCGAATATCCCGCGATTATCCGGCGCCAGGCCGGTGCGCACATCCACCGACATCAACCAGCCGCGGCCGCCGGCGGAGCATACCTGTCCGGTGGGGATCATGGTGTTGAATAAAAGCGTATTGCGCAGCAGGTCCGGCGTGGTGATCACCCGCTCTCCGCCATCTACACCGTCGGGAGTATTGCCGGGCTCCAACTGGATATACCAACCGGACTTCTGCCCCCAGACGAGCTGCTCGTCGTCGTTCAAGGTGCGGTAAGTCCGCTCGGTTTCAGTTTCCTCGCCGGTATCGGATACCTGGGCGACATCCTTGGTGCCGATGGTACGGCCCGCCAGACTGTCCTTGCCCAACCCGCCAGCGCCGTTGTCTGATACCACATAGAAGCCACCCGCCGTACTGTCGGCCGTATCCGTGCCGACAAGGTACTGGCCGGTACCGAACATGACCAGCAGGTTGGGGGAACCGCCACCAACATAGTCGGTATTCCTCGCAACCCGGGGGCCAGCGGTAATCGGCTCGCCAACACTGAGCAGGGGGTTCCCATAAGCAACCTTCCAGTTGTCCGCAGAAGCACCGGAGACGTCGAAGGCCCACATATTTCCCTTCAGGTCACCGGCATAGACCCGGTCAATGGTGCCGTCCCGATCGGTGTCCACAATCGCCGGGGTGGACAGGCCATTCTTGTCGTCGGCATCGGCGGTTTCCGTGGAGAGATACTCAACGTCAGAGCCATCCAGGTAATGGATAAACAGGCCGGCATCCCCCGTCTCGCTGTTGTAGCCGTTGCCGAATACGGCCGCCCACTTGCCATTGGCCATGCGGCCTATCTGGGCGCGGCTGAAGCTGAAGCCGAGGTTGCTGTTGTCGGAATCGGTAAATTCCCACATAAAAACGGATTCCGGACTTCCCGGATCTTGATCTTGACCCTCCTGGCTGAAGCTGTCTGGGTTGGTTACATCCAGGGCGAAGTAGCCCTTGCCGCCGCCCCTGAGGTTGCCCACCAGCACGGTTTTCCAGCTGTTGCCGATATAGGCGTCGGTCACCGAGGGCGTGCCGTCCACATAGTACCTGTGGGTATAGAGCTGGGAGCTGAGGGCGTGCAGGCCGGTACTCTGCCGGGTGCTCAGCAGCGCCTCCGGCGCATAGGCGATGACCTCTTCGCCGTTGCGGGCGTTGAAGCCGTGCAGGAAGCCGTCATTGGCACCCACGTAGACCACCGGTGTTCGATTGCTCTTGCTGCTCTGGAAAGTGGCATAGGTTAGCGCCTCGGGGAATTCCTGCCTGCCCCAGATGGCGTTGGGGACACCCACATAAACCGGCGTGGAGTTGACGATATCGCCCAGGCGGCCGCCGCGTTGGCGGAACTCCGTGTTCTCCGTGCCCTCATTGCCGCGGTCGCCGCGCAGGTAGTTCACGCGCGCGGCAGCCAGGTTATCGACAACAGACTCACCGCTGGAGGTGTTGATTTTCAGGTCCTCCTCGTGGTCCTTGCCGTTGCCGTCTATCAGCGCGGTGGTGAAGGCCACGCCCGTGCCATCCTGGGAGGTGATCATTACCCGGTCGCCCGGCGCCATGTCGTCCAGCTTGTCGCTGGCGCTCCAGGACTCCGTCAGTGTGCCATCGGCGTCGAGGGTAAAGGCGGAGAGGTCGCCGCTCCAGTCGCTGCTGTCGAAACTGGCCGCGTAGAGCGCGGACCCGGCTTGCAGGGAGGCGCTATTGAAAGCGATGGAGCTGGAGCTGCCGTCAATGGCCCGTACTTTGTTGATAATGCGCTTGAAAGTGGTAACCAGGGTTTCGGCGTTGCTCGCCGAGTAGACGTCCTCCAGGCCGCCACTACCGAAGTAGGCGGCATTGACCATCAAATCACTGGCAGACACCTGTTCGTCGGCGAAGCCGATCACATAACTGATGATATTGTTCTTTATCGGGGAGCCGTCGGGCTTCGTCAGGTCCGGGCGCAGGTCCAGATCGTAAAGCGCCTTGATCACATCGTCCATGGATGCGTTGTTATTACCACCATTTTCATCTTTGGTACAACCCTTTGGTCCCTCGCAGTCGTAATCGTAACCGGCCAGGTCATCCGAGACGTCCTCGTCCTCGAGCGGAACACCATCGGTCAGCGCCACCATAAAGTTCTTCTGGCAATAGTACTGGATGGCGCTGTCGGTACCGGTTCCGGGCTTCGAGACATTCGCCCATTCCGGCTCGCTCTGGAAAATATCCTGACCCTCTTTTTCTACGGTAACCACCTCGCCGCTGTCGTTTTTCTTTTTGAAAGTCAACTTCTCGTCTTCATGGCCGGTGATAAAGTAGCGCCCCACATCCTCAAAGCTTTCGCCCAGGGGGGTCCAGCCGCTGGCACCTAGCTCGTCAACGGTGCTCAGCAATCCCGCTCGTGTGTCATCGGTCACACTGGTCAGCCCGCTCAGCATTTTGGCGCCGTCGCCTCCGTCATCTCCGCCGAATTGCATAAGGCCGACGCGAACGTTTTCCAGGTCTGAGATCATGCTGACTGTGGCGCTTTTCATCGCGTCGACTCGACGCTGGGTGCCTTTTTTACTTTGAAGGACCTCATCGCCTTCCTTAAAAACATCTGGCTCCCAATATGGGCGAACTTGGGAGAAGTACCAATTCAGAAAATGACCACTGTAGCGAATGTTAGCCGCACCGGTAGCGGTTTCGGAGGAGTAATAACTATCATTATTGTTGCACCGCCATCGCCACTGCCTCCGCCTATAATCATAATAATATTCTCCGGAACAGGCGCTATCGCCGCCGGCCCACAGATAGGCATCGTAGGTTTTGTCATTGTCAAAACAGTTTGAATCCCACCAATTCGGCTTAATCCTCCATTGTTTCCATATTAAGTTTCCATTATTCTGCCGTTGACGATCCCTGTTATACCAAACTTCTCCAGTATCCTTATCAACACGGACATGAACACGTCCATCAGTATCCTCCGGATTATTGCACCAATAGAATCCGTACCGTGCATTCTCGTCATATTCTTCCGGAATCGCTATATGATTCATGGAGCCGGATGAGTCAAACATCAGCATAATATTCGGATCGGCCCCACCGAGAGTATAGAGGGGCACATCGGAGATATCCCCCGGCGCCGCCGACGCGGCAGTGGCCAGGCTCAGGAAAAAAGCCGCGATAAAAGTGCGCAGCGGTACGGGCGATATCGATTTACGGGTAGATTGCATTTTTATAATCATTTTTTTCCTCCCCTACATAGACTTGATAGACTTGCCGTAGAGAGTGACCAGGATACGCTCGGTGCCGCCCGGCCCCTCGCCGCGGGCGACTATTCTGAACACCTCGACATCCTTAAAATCAATGGGCGGCTTGTTCAAACTGAGGTCCACGTCCGTGGTATCGGAATCGTCGGAGGCGCGGCCGAACATTTCTATAAAGACGCGTCCTTTCAGAACGCCGTCCGGGCCCTCGAGCGTCGAGTCCCGCTCGGGGGCGTTGGTGTCGCTCCAGGTGTCTTCGTCAAAAATATCCGCGGGGGCCTTCCCCTCGGTTCTGCACCAACCGGTGTCGCCGAAGGTGGAGGTATTGTCGAGACCTTCGACATGGTTTTCCGCCTGGCGCACCATGGATTCCGCCACTTCCAGCGCTATCCTGGCGTCGCGGGCGGCGGCGGTCATGCGCTCGCCCAGCAGTACGGAGCGGGCCCCGGAGATACCGATCATGGTCAGCACCAGCAGAATGATCAGGCTGACGACCAGTACGGCGCCCCGCTGTCGGTTCATCACCATCATATCCCCCGGTTACGTATTTTTGCCGTGGCGGTGTAGAGCTTTCTCAGTCGGCCATCGGTGTATACCGTGCCGTCGATTACCTGCCTGGAGACACCGACACTGCCGTCGCTGGCCGCCAGCAGCTGTACCCGGATCACCATCACCCCCTCCATCTGATCGGGGTTGTTGCTGGCCTCCTGCCAGGTATCCACCACGCCGTCGCCGGTGCTGTCCCGGCCGTAGAGCACCTGCATATCCTCGATACCCGGCACCAGTTCCTGCGCCGCGCGGCCGTTCTCGATCATAAAGAGGGAGGGGGTGCCGGTAATATTGCTGTCGGCGATAAAAAAGGTGCGGGAATAGGGCCGCAGTATTGTCGAATCCGTGCCGTAATCCTCTTGCAGGGTGCGGGGCTTGTTTTTGATCCAGCCCTGGTCTTCCCCATCACTACCGTCGACGCCGGCAGCGTGCGCTATGGCCTTTTCACCCGAATCTCCACTCCCTACACCGGTAACGGTCAGCAGTTCACCGGCCTTGCAGTTGGAGATCAGCACCACCTGACCGGCCTGGACATTGCAGTTTGCCGACACCTGGAGCGGGTTTTCGTTAGTGCCGGCAACCATTCTTCCGGTGCCGCCGCAGGCGTTTTCCGCGCCACTCAGGGTCAATGTATCCGTGCCGATTTTTACATCATCTATGCCGGGGATTACCCCACTGCTGGACGGGGCGTTATTGGTCCCGCCAACACCGCCCGCGCCGACCTGGCCGTGGATAGCGGGAATATAATCGTCATCACTGTCATCGAGATGGTTCCGGATGCTGTCCTTGTTCGGCGCACAGCCCCAAAAATCCGCCATGCGGATCTCCCTGGTCAGGAAATCTGTGGCGAAGCGGCCGCTCTCCTGCACCTGGGAATAGGCCATCTGCATGCGCATGGTGTTGCGGTTGCTGTCGAAGATCTGCAACACCCCGAGAAGCAGCAGGGAGCTGAGCACTATGCCGATCATCAATTCGATCAGGGAGAGACCGCGCTGCCGGGAATTCATTCGCATGATCAGAGCTCCACCGTCATTTTAAACTCGGCATCTTTCGGTCCGCCGGCGCCGCTGCCGTAGCCTTCCCCGGTGTGCTGCTCCTTCCACGTCACCGTTATCGTGACCCCGCCGCCGTCGCGGGAGATTGTGCCGCTGCCCGAGGGCAGGTTTGTCTCGATCAGCTGCGCCCACTCGCGCTTGTCCATGGCGGCAAGACCCGCGGCAGAACAGCGGCTGCTGCAGTCGTTGTCTTCCGTTTCCGAGTCATCATCCGCATCGTCGTCGTCATCCGCGTCGTCGTCATCATCCGCACCGTCGTCATCATCATCCGTGTCTTCGCCCAACGAGCCGTCGTAGCTGCCCTGCTCCACCCCGGCGGGGTTGGCCCGCATACGCTCGGCCATATCGTGGGCCGCCAGGGTGGCCATATAGCGCTCCCGGGCACTGTTGCCGTTTTTCATGCTCATCATCTGGGTGGCGGCGAGCCCGAGCAGGCCCACTGCCAGCACCAGCACGGAGACAAGCACTTCGATCAGGGTGGCGCCGCGTTGCTTAAGCATTTCGTTCCTCCTAGCTGCCGGTACAGGTGCTATTGGTAAGGCGCACTACGCCGGAGGTGAGCAGGGTGAGCTGGCGGCCGTGATTGCCTGCGCGTTTGTCGCACAACCCGAAGGTGACAGTATTCGCAAGCCCGGGGACAAGGCCGCGGGCGTTGAAGACGAAACCGATATCCTGGCTACCGTCTCCCAGCGCAAGGGTGATATCCCCCGAGTCGATAGTGAATACCCGCAACACCTCTTCATCGTCGCCGTCGTCGGCCCAGACCCGCAGGCCGTTGTTCACATCGCTGTCAATGGCACCGACTCTGACTCTTCCGCCGCGGCGTACAGCCTCGGCGCGGGCGTACTGCAGGATTGCGTTGAGATCGTTGGTCGCTGTCACTATCCGGTTGTTTCTGATCATGGTACTGAAAGACGGAACACCTATGCTCATGACGATAGCCAGGATAGCTATCACACACATCAGCTCTATGAGAGTAAAACCAGCCGCGCGTCTTGGAACTGTCATTGCTTTCTCCACGTAGGAAGAAAAATGGATCTTTCTCCACGTCTTATCAGTGGCGGGTATGTGCTTGGAGTCTTTATGGCGACCCGGAAGCGCATCTGAGAGAGGAAGGGTCGGTCTTGATGTTCCCGGCCATGCGACGGGTGATAACAACGGAGAAAACATAACTGCAAACAGTACTGAAATGTCACTCATATCCCCCCTTTATACGGCCGGGCTCATACATAATCCGAGAGTCCGACCCTATTATTATCTGGTGGGTCTGTTGCCATATTAAATCCGAACCGGAAAAATATGCGTGGAATTTAGTTTCAAATGCGGGGAAAATGATTTCAAATCACTGAAAACGTACCGCATTCAGCGTGCCGCTCGCTTGAACTTGCATAGAGTTAATTTTGCCTGCGGGCGGCGCCATTTGTTTTCCCCGTCAACATGGACGGGAGGATAGCCGACAAGCGTGTGAGCCACCGTTTGAATGAGCGTGGTATTTTCCCGGACCGGTTTCGGGCGGACTGCGTTCCACCTTCTGATCAGCCCCCGCTCCGTCAAGCATGCGCATTCGCGCGCTGGCTCGATGGGGGACCCTGCCATTCGCGTCATCGATCTCGCACAGCACGATATAGTCATAGTCACTTTCGCCGCGAAACGGGTCCCGGTAGACCCTAACGAGGGATGAGGATGCGTTCGGAAGCGTGGCCGTCTGCCTGGTGGTCGAGGAAGTCAAAACTTCATAAAGGGGAGTCGGTCACAAGTGGCAGGCCAGGCAAGTCGATAATTTGCAATTTTGACCGAATTTGCTGTTCTGGTCTCGTTCATCTATCCAGACGTACTCACAAAGCTGATTTCATTCATGGTGATATTCATTTAATGTACCTGCAGGTAAAATTACCCGCTGGCTCCGCAAGCCATAGCTTCCCGGACATATTGAACGCTCGGATGGAAAGGGAATTTCGGAAAAATTCTTTGTTGATGTCAAAGGCTTCAACCTGGGTGACGTCCGTGCAGTCTCATCCAGATCCGATGGCTTTTCCTGCTATAGATCTCCGCAGGGCGTCAAATCGTTTGATATGGATGATTGGGTGGTGGCCGTAAGAACAAAAGGCCATGTAGACGCCAATGTGGACGGGAAACTCGTACGCTTCCAGGGAAATAACCTGGAGCAGCGAAATGCGGGGGAGCCATTCAGTGCACACCTAAAATAAGCAGCACCTTGGTGATCAAAACAATGAGAGTTTCGCTGGAGATGCTCGGGGAGTTAAGCATCTTTCACGACGGTAAGCCTGTAACCTTGCCAGCCTCCAAACGGACACGTGCGCTGCTGGCCTACCTTGCGAGGACCGCCCGGCCCCATCGCCGTGAACGTCTATGTGAAGTGTTTTTCGAAACTCCGAATGATCCTCGTGGCGCATTGCGCTGGTCATTAAGCAAGATTCGCCCCTTGATCAACGATGCATCGACAGAGCGGCTAGTGGCAGATCGGGAACGCGTAACCATCAATGCCCCGGATATCGAAATTGACATCAATACGCTGTCAGAAAAATTAAAATCCCCTGATTTTTCCTCCTCGCTATTAACCGAGATGGCAGGCCAACTACAGAAACCGTTTCTGGACGGTATCGACCTGCCTGACCAGGAGCTCTTCCAGCAATGGCTGTCCGCTGAACGACAGGAGGTAAATCGCTTGCGTGGAAAGGTGCTGGCCCGTTTAGCCTCTCACTCTGACATTGCCCTTCACGAACGATTGATATGGGCCCGTCAGTGGCAGGCTCTGGAGCCGTTCAGTCCCCACGCGGCCACTCAATTGTTGACCCTGCTGGAGCTGCTTGATCACACTTTGGAGTTGAACGCTTTGTCGCACGAAATGGCCAGGCGTTTCCGAAATGCCGGGATTGCGTGGCCTCCTGATATGCGCACCCAAGGCAGCCGGATCTCCGCCGGTGTCAAGGAGCGTGCCACAGAGCGGGAATTGCTGGCCCGGCAAGAAGTCCGGTTTTGCACCGCAAACGACGGCGTGCGCATCGCCTATGCCTCTGTGGGCGAGGGTCCGCCCATCATCAAGGCTGCCAACTGGCTCACCCATATAGAGCACGACTGGGAGGCACCAATCTGGAGCCCTCTGTTTCGCAATCTCGCCGCTGACCATCGCTTTGTTCGCTACGATGAACGGGGCAATGGCCTGTCCGACTGGAACGTCGCTAATATTTCCTTTGACGCCTTTGTGACCGACCTTGAAGCGGTGGTGGCTGCCACGGGGCTGGATAAATTTGCCCTGCTTGGCATATCTCAGGGCGCCGCCGTATCCATAGAGTACGCCGTGAGGCACCCTGAGCGGGTGACACATCTTATTCTCTTCGGCAGCTATGCGGCAGGCTGGCGAATTGGCGCGACTGACGCAGTGGCCAGGGAACGTGAGGCTGTGATGACACTGACCGAAACAGGATGGGGGAAGGACAACCCGGCGTACCGGCAGATATTCTCATCCACTTTTATGCCCAGCGCCACTGCGGACGAGCTTATATGGTTCAATGAATTCCAGCGTTTGACGACTTCGCCGGAGAACGCGGTCCGGTTTTTATCCGTTTTCGCTGATATTGACGTGCGCGACCGGCTCGCGCAAGTGGCTGTGCCGACCTTGGTAATTCATTCGCTGGAAGACCAGCGCATTCCGGTCGAGGCCGCCCGCGATCTCGCCGCCTCCATCCCCAACGCTGAGTTCGTGGAGCTGGAGAGCGACGGGCATCTGCTGCTCGGCCGCGAGCCCGCTTCAAGAGTTTTTGTGGAGACGGTACGGAATTTCATCTCCGGCAAGCCCGGGAATGCACAGCCTGGCTGAGGTTGTGCATGTCAGGTTTATTGCGATATGGCGCGTGTAGCTGATTTATTTCCCTTTTTGTAACTACTCTCCCCTCTCCCCTCTCCCCTTTGCGGGGGATGGGCCGGGGAGGAGGCGCTGACGGGATCCCCCTCTCCTCCTCTTTTCCCCAAAAGAGGGGGAGAGGGGACTGTCGGGGTGAGTAGTTACCCCTTTTTTATTTTAAAGGTCTGTGATCCATGTGAAATCAGTTGCGGAATCTAGTTTCATATTTGTGGAAAATGATTGCAAATCGCTAAAATAGTACCATCTTCAGCCTCCCACCCCCGTAGAATACCTGCGAACTGAAAAAACCGGCCATGATCCTGAAGGAACCCATATTCGATCCCGAGAAGTTGGGCGCTATAAGATGGATTAGGCGACATTGGCTCGCTGGGCGATTGGCGCGATTTCCCTCTCTTGGTTAGTAATTGTTCATTATCTCCCATTATTTGTCAGCCGGCTGCCAATGTACCGGGTAAAACCTGGTCCCGACGTCGCCCTAAAGGTTCCACATCCGGATGAAGTGCCTTAAAGTCCTGGAAAAAAATAATCGAATTTTGTTGCAAATCTATGGAAAATAGTTGCGAACCACCACGGCAACACCCCCCCCGTTCTCTCACTCCAATGGAGGAGCGCAATGTTTGTGCCATTGAGGTTGTCTACCTGGCCAGGGAGCTCAAACGTCATTCGGTCGTCGATTTCGCACAGGTAGAGGCTATAGACCGCCAGCTTGCGGCCCGTGTTATCGAGTTGGAGGAAGGGCGGGATATCTCGGAGTTGATGGAGGAGCGCTATCCGGAATCCTGGATGATCACTCTGTGGCAGCTGGTTGATGCCAACCCCCTTGCGGTAGATATCGGCGCTCGTATGGGTGCTGCTATCGTTTTGCCGGAAGCTCAAGGGCTGCTCATCAGTCTGGTCCAGCATTGCGAAAACCTGGAGGAGGCGCTGGAAACCTATCTCGCGAATACCGACTTGGGCAACCCATCTGAATCCTGGCAGGTAACCCGGACGAATAACTATGTCCAACTGACTTTTCGTTTTGTTTCCGGGAAACCCTACCCGCGCTGTGCTGTGGTGTACAAGATAGTTTCCCTATGTCACTGGACTGAACACCTGCTCGGGCAGAGGATCCCCGCTTGCTGGGCTGAATTTGGCTTCCCAAAGCCACGGTACGTCGACCTCCTGCAGCTACTGTTACCCTATGAGCTTCGTTTTGATAGCGGCAGAAACGCGTTTGTTTTTCCCGAGGAAGCTCTCTCCCTGCCGTTGCGACAGCGCAACCGTCACCTTAAAGGCATATTGGAACAGAGGATTTCGAAACTGGATTTCGTGGGGAAAGGACAGTCCGTCGAGAAACGGGTTCGCCAGTTGCTGAGGGAGAACCTGGCCGCCTACAACAGCATAGACAGCCTGGCGCAGACGCTCTGTATGAGCCGGGCGACCCTGTACCGCAAGCTGAAGGAGGCGAAAACCAGCTTTTCCCGGCTGCTGGATGAGGAGCGTCGGCGGTTGTTCGCCCGCCATAGGCACCAGTCGGTGTCGCAACTGTGCGACCTGCTCGGCTTCCGGGATGCCAGTGCCTATTACAAGGCCCGCAAGCGCTGGAATGTAAAGCCCGGCTGAGATTCTTGCGGAGACCGGTCTGCAACAGGGTGCTCAGGGCCGCACGCAGCGCACCAGTACCCTGCTCTCCAGTTCCTGCTCCATACAGTGAAATTGCTGGCCGTTTACGGTCAGTGTGTCGGGGGCTCCCTCGGGCTCGGTTGTGGCACAACCGGCAACTCCTGTCGCCATGGCCGCTGCAAGCAGAATACAACGCAACTTCTGCACCGCGGATACCTCACAGCTTCGTGGATCAGGCGCGGATTCACTCCGCTCCTTTACTGAGCCTAGAGGAAGCAGCTGTCAGGGTGAGGCTTTTAATGCCATTTTGTATAAAGCTGCGACAGGCCCGCCGGAGGCATGGATGCCGACGCCGAGCGTACAGGGAGCGGTGCTGAAGCCGCAGCCCACGGCTAATCGTCGCGGAATTCCCGCCGCACAGAAACTCCCGCGGCTGTTAGCTCATTCCGTTGAAAATGCTAACAGCGGTGGGAGAGCGGGTCTGTATGACCAAGGTATGAGGGGTTCAATGGGGCCTAGTGGCGCCCTCTGCGGATACCGTGGTGGCCTCGATGGATGCGGTGTCCCCGATGGATACGATGTCCCCGGTAGATGCGGTCTCCCCGGTGGAGACGATGTCCCCGGTAGAGGCGGTCTCCCCGGTAGTAGTGGTGTCCGCGATAGCCGCGATAGTAGGGGCGGCCGTAGCGGTAATAGGACCGGCCTTGGTAGAAACGATAGCGCGGTTGGTAGCGGTAACGGTAATAGCGCGGCGACGAATAGAAGAAATAGGCCCCGGAGGATGGGTACACATAGGGACGCGCATAGGGGTAGGAATAATAGGAGCCGCCGCCGTAGTAGCCGTCGGCCACGCAGGCACTCAGGCCGAGACCGGTACCGACGGTGATAGCGATCAGGCTTGTCTTCAATAGTCTGTTCATAGTGCAAACTCCGAAGTGGGGAAAACCCGTTGGTTACGGCTTCCCTGCGACACTGGGATGTCGCTCGCCTTGGGATTCGCTGAATGGGCTAGAGCGGCCTCGCCCGCGGGGGCAGTGGCCCGTAGTAGTAGGAGCGATAGCGACGGTGCGGTATGGGCCGGTCGAAGCCGCCGTGCCGGTAGTAATTGGCGTGGCGCACACTGTGGCAGACGCCGTTGGGATGGCAGTGGTAGTAGGGGCCGCGGACCTCGTAGTGAGGCCTGTTGGTGCTCACGTAGCCGATATCGGTACAGGCCGGTAGTGTGGCGGCGGCCAGGACGCAGCCGGCTCCGGTGAGCAGTCGCCTGTTGGACTGGGGCTTCATTTAGACCTCCGCGCCGACTGGCGGGCAAATCATCTAATTTTCAGCCTAGCAGCATTGGCGTGAATTTCATTTATTTCTTGGTGAGAGAGGGCGAACGCAGGGTTCGCCCCCGGGATCAGCTGCTGGGCAGCAGCTCCGCATCGACGAAATCGCGGTAGATAGCGCTGGCCAGCAGCGCCTTGGCCTCGGCGATATCCGGGGCGAAGTAGCGGTCCCTGTCGTAGAAGGAGACCCGCTCGCGCAGCTTGGCTTTGGCGGTCTCCAGCTTGGCGGAGGTCTTTAGCGGAGTGCGGAAATCCAGGCCCTGGCAGGCGGCCAGCAGTTCCACCGCGAGAATGCCGCAGGTGTTATCGGCCATGTCCCGCAGGCGACGGCCGGCGAAGGTGGCCATGGACACGTGGTCCTCCTGGTTGGCGGAGGTGGGCAGGGAATCCACGCTGGCCGGGTGGGCCAGGGATTTGTTTTCGCTGGCCAGTGCCGCCGCGGTGACCTG
The DNA here is from genome assembly GCF_051659245.1 of Microbulbifer sp. NCBI lineage: Bacteria > Pseudomonadati > Pseudomonadota > Gammaproteobacteria > Cellvibrionales > Microbulbiferaceae > Microbulbifer > Microbulbifer sp. Next base: position 3,218 of record NZ_JBOFOC010000026.1, on the reverse strand, counting down.
GGCGATCATAAAGCCGGAGTTGACCCCGCCGTTGTCCACCAGGAAGGGCGGCAGTCCGGACAGGCTGGTATCGATCAGCAGTGCCATGCGCCGTTCGGACAGGGCACCGATCTCCGCCAGCGCCAGGGCCAGGTTGTCGGCCACCATGGCCACCGGTTCGGCGTGGAAGTTGCCGCCGGAAATAATGTCGGAATTTTCGGGGTTTTCCTCGTCGGTACTCTCTCCTCCAACAAAAACCAATGGGTTGTCGGACACGCCGTTGGCCTCCGCCAGCAAGACTTCCGCGGCAAAGCGGATCTGCTGCAGGCAGGCGCCCATCACCTGGGGCTGGCAGCGCAGGGAGTAGGGGTCCTGCACCTTCTCGCAGCCCCGGTGTGACTCGCTGATTTCGCTGCTATCGCCGAGCAGCTGGCGGTAGGCGGCCGCCACCTGGCGCTGGGCGCGCTGTCCGCGCGCCGCGTGAATGCGGTCGTCGAAGGGGCGGCGGGAACCTTTCGCCGCCTCCAGCGCCAGGGAACCGGCTACCAGGCCCCCGGCGAACAGGTCCTCGGCGGCGAAGAGGCCGAGCAGCGCGAAGGCGGTGGAAGCCTGGGTGCCGTTGAGCAGCGCCAGCCCCTCTTTCGGTGCCAGGGTCAGCGGCTCCAGGCCGGCCGCTTCCAGCCCCTCTTTGGCAGGTTTGCGCTCGCCGTCGACAAACACCTCGCCCTCGCCCAGCAACACCACGCTCATATGCGCCAGCGGCGCCAGGTCGCCGGAGGCGCCCACGGAGCCCTTTTCCGGAATCGCCGGGAAGACGCCGGCGTTGACCAGCTTGATCAGTGCCTCGATCAGCTCTGCGCGCACGCCGGAAAATCCGCGCGCGAGGGAGTTGATCTTCAGTACCATCAGCAGGCGCACAGTGGCCTCGTCCATAAAATTGCCGGTGCCGGCGGCGTGGGACAGAACGATGGCCCGCTGCAGGGTTTCCAGGTCTTTCTGCTCGATGCGGGTGTTGGCCAGCAGACCGAATCCGGTGTTGATGCCGTAGACGGTGCGGCCCTCGCTGAGTACCTGGGCCACGGTTTTTTCCGAGGCCTCGATGGCCGGGTAGGCGTTTTTGTCCAGCGACAGTTTCACCGGTTCGCGGGCGACGCGGCGCAGTTGGGCGAGGCTCAGTTGGCCGGGGTTGATTTCCAATTGGTACATAAATTCTCTCACCGAAAATAATTTCGTATTGCCTGGGAGCGCCGAGCTCCAGCTCGGCATGCGGGCCGCAGGCCCGCTCCTTGACGCCGGCAAGCCGGCGTGATGCCGAGCTGGCGGCGGGCGCTCCCGAGCTCGGCGTTCCCAGGTGTGCGGAGCTGGAGCCTTCAGCGCTCAAAGGCAAACAGCTCCGCGTTAACTCGCGCCATCCATGGCGCTCGGCCTTCGGCCAGCTAAAGCTGTTCAAATCGGCAGTCCTGCCGATTTGTCCCGGGCTCAGCTCTTCAGCATCGGCAGGTCCAGCCCCTGCTCCACCGCGCAGTTTTTAGCGATCTCGTAACCCGCATCCGCATGGCGCATCACGCCGGTGGCCGGGTCGTTCCACAGTACGCGGGCGATGCGTTTGGCGGCGGCCTCGGTGCCGTCGCAGACGATCACCACGCCGGCGTGCTGAGAAAAACCCATGCCCACCCCGCCGCCGTGGTGCAGGGAGACCCAGGTGGCGCCGGAGGCGGTGTTCAACAGTGCGTTCAACAGCGGCCAATCGGAAACCGCGTCGGAGCCGTCCTGCATCGCTTCCGTCTCGCGATTGGGGCTGGCCACCGAGCCGCTGTCCAAATGGTCGCGGCCGATTACCACCGGCGCTTCCAGTTCGCCGCTGGCCACCATCTCGTTGAAGGCCAGCGCCAGGCGCGCGCGTTCTTTCAGCCCCACCCAGCAGATGCGCGCCGGCAGGCCCTGGAACTGGATGCGCTCGCGGGCCATATCCAGCCAGTTGTGCAATTGGGGGTTGTCCGGAATCAGTTCCTTCACCTTGGCGTCGGTCTTGTAGATATCCTCCGGATTGCCGGACAGCGCGGCCCAGCGGAAGGGCCCCACGCCTTCACAGAACAGCGGGCGGATATAAGCGGGCACGAAGCCGGGGAAATCGAAGGCGTTTTTCACTCCTTCCTCGAACGCCATCTGGCGGATGTTGTTGCCGTAGTCCAGGGTGGCGGCGCCCCGCCTTTGCAGTTCCAGCATCGCGGTGACCTGGATGGCCATGGATTTCCTGGCCTCCTTCACCACCAGCGCCGGATCTTTGCGGCGCATTTCCGCGGCCTGTTCCAGGGTCCAGCCTTTCGGCAAATAGCCGTTCAGCGGATCGTGGGCGGAGGTCTGGTCGGTCACCGCGTCGGGCAGGAGTTTGCGCGCGACGATTTCCGGGAAAATATCCGCGCAATTGCCCAGCAGGCCCACGGAAACCGCCTCGCCTTTTTCCTTTGCGGCTGAGAGTATTTGCAGCGCCTCGTCCAGGCTGGTGGCTTTTTTGTCGAGGTAGCCGGTGCGCAGGCGGAAGTCGATGCGGGTCTCGTCGCATTCCACCGCGAGCATGCTGAAACCGGCCATGGTCGCTGCCAGCGGTTGGGCGCCGCCCATGCCGCCGAGGCCGCCGGTCAGAATCCAACGGCCTCTTGCCTCGCCGTCGAAGTGCTGGCGGGCCACCGCGGCAAAAGTTTCATAAGTGCCCTGCACAATGCCCTGGGAGCCGATATAGATCCAGGAGCCGGCGGTCATCTGGCCGTACATCATCAGGCCCTTTTTATCCAGCTCGTTGAAGTGCTCCCAGTTGGCCCAGTGGGGCACCAGGTTGGAGTTGGCGATCAGCACCCGCGGCGCGTCGGCGTGGGTTTTGAAAACGCCCACCGGCTTGCCGGATTGCACCAGCAGGGTTTCGTCTTCCTCCAGGCGCTTGAGCACTTCGACGATTTTGTCGAAGCATTCCCAGTCCCGCGCGGCGCGGCCGATACCGCCGTAGACGACCAGATCCTCCGGGCGCTCGGCCACTTCCGGGTCCAGGTTGTTCATCAGCATGCGCAGCGGCGCCTCGGTGAGCCAGCTTTTGGCGCTGAGCCCGGTGCCGCGGGGAGCGGTGATTTTGCGGCTGGGGTCGTGGCGTTTGTCGGTGGTCATTTTTAACCTCGCAAAAAGTTTTTCCCAAAGCGTTAGATAATTGGCTCTTTCTGTAGGAGCGGCGGGGCGGCCATCCGCCCCGC
>NZ_JBOFOC010000025.1:0-80908 GCF_051659245.1 Microbulbifer sp. | reverse complement strand
ATGGCTACGAAGAAAGGCCGATCGCGGGCATGGCCCGCTCCTACAGGGTACAATCGTTCCGGTCCCCAATAATCACCCTGCAGTCGGGCAGCATACGCAGAAACCGGCTTCCGGTACTTGTACCGAATACCGAATCCCGGCATTCACGCCGCCCTGTTTACCAGGGATAGCGCCTGTTCCACCACTTCCGGGCCGGCGCCGCTCTTGTGGGCGTGTTCGCTCAGGTGGCGGCGGAAACGGCGCGCTCCCGGCAGCCCCTGGAAGAGCCCGAGCATATGCCGGCTGATATGGTTCAGCCGCGCCCCCCGGCCCAGTTCCCGTTCAATATAGGGCAACAGGCGTTCCGCCACCTCTGCGGCGGTGGGCCCCGGCGCTTCGCCGAAGAGTTCGCTGTCCACCCGGGCCAGCAATGCCGGATTCTGGTAGGCGGCACGCCCGAGCATAACACCATCCAGGCGCTGTAAATGGTGCCGGCACTCATCCATGGTGTTGATGCCGCCATTGAGGACGATTTCCAGTTGCGGGTAGTCCCGCTTCAGCCGGTGCACCATCGGGTGGTCGAGGGGCGGTATCTCGCGGTTTTCCTTTGGACTCAGGCCGTTCAGCCAGGCCTTGCGCGCGTGCACGATAAAGGTGGTGACGCCGACGCCCGCCTGGGCTTCCACAAAGCGGGTGAGGCCGGCGTAGTCCTCCATATCGTCGATGCCGATGCGGTGTTTTACCGTGATAGGAATGGACACCGCATCGCGCATCGCCGCCAGGCCCTGGGCCACCAGTTCCGGCTCGGCCATCAGACAGGCACCGAAGCGACCTGACTGCACCCGATCGCTGGGGCAGCCGCAGTTCAGGTTGACCTCGCTGTAGCCCCACTGCTCGGCGATGCGGGCGCACTCGGCCAACTCCCGCGGATCGCTGCCGCCGACCTGCAGTGCCAGGGGCTGCTCAACGGTGTCGAACTGGAGGTGTCGTTCGCGGTCGCCGTGCAGGATGGCGCCGGTGGTCACCATCTCCGTATACAGCAGCGCGCGCCTGCTGAACAGCCGCCACATGTACCTGCAGTGGCGGTCACTCCAGTCCATCAGCGGGGCGGTGCAGAAGCGGTGGGAAAAGTGGCTGGGCATATCTCGACTTCAGGTTGACAGCATCTGTGTGTTGCCGGCGCGGCGGTCCACGGTTGGCAGCAGCGTACAGTTTATCGCGATCGCGACTCTGGACCCACCAACTTGAGCGCCGGCAGTCCGTTGAACCGGCCCTGAGTGACCGGCCCGTGCCGGGTGATTCTGTGAGCGATTCCGTATTTTTAGTCGCCTCTGTTTTTTACACTTCGCCCCTGTCAGAATTTCCAAGGAGTTGGATATGAAGACTCTCGCCGAATTGACCGGGTCCGTCGGTCTCAAGGGCAGAAATTTCCCCGATGACGTCAGGTTGGTGCAGGAACTGCTGAACCGGGCTACCCGTGTTCCCTGGGCCCTGCTGGCGGTGGATGGCCTGATCGGCCCCCATACGATCGACCGGATCAAGGACTTCCAGAGGAATGTGGTCGGTTTCGTCAGACCCGACGGTCGGGTCGATGTCGCCGGTACCACATGGCGCAGCCTCGCGCGGTATGCGGCTGAGACGCCCGCGTACTTTAACGGCGCTTTTTCCGTGCACCCGTCGCGAAGCAATATCCCCACTGGCGAAGCGTCCGGCCGCGGGGCTTCCGGGGCTATCGCCTGGGGGGCTAAAGTATCCGCCGCATTCAGGACCCGGGTCAGGCAGATCGCGGTGAATCTCGGCATATCGCCGGATTTCCTGATGTCCTGCATGGCCTTTGAAACCGGCGAAACATTCAGCCCCTCGATAAAAAACGCAGCCGGTAGTGGTGCCACGGGGTTGATCCAGTTTATGCCCAGGACCGCCCGGGGACTGGGTACCACGACAGAAGAACTGGCAAAAATGACCGCGGAAAAACAGCTGGATTATGTCGAAAAATATTTCCTGCCATACAAAGGCAAGCTGAAGACGCTGGAAGATATTTATATGGCTATCCTGTATCCCGTAGCCATAGGTATGGACCCGGACGAAGCGTTGTTTCGTCGCGGGGCGAAAACCTATGAGCAGAACTCCGGTTTCGACAAAAACGAAGACGGCGTCATCACCCCGGCGGAAATTTCCGTCAAGGTCAGGCAGAAGTATGAAAAAGGACTTCAGCAGGGATATTTGGGCTGAGAGGTTGGATACCCGTGTTTAAAAGATTCTCTATGACGGCGCTTTGCGTCTTACTGCTCTCCCTCGCCTCCGCCTGCCAGTCCAGTGCGCAGTGGGATGGTCTCTATACGTTCAGCGAAAAGCTCGGGGAAGACCCCGGAGGGGCGGCCATGCTGGTGGAGTACCGTCTCGAAGTCGCGGGTGACCGCTGCCTGCTGAACATCACCGGTTATCAGTCCGATTCGCGTATTCGTTGTACCCTCGAAGCGAGCGACGGCAAGGCGGTTGTCCGTTTCCGCTCCTACGACAACGGCGATGTGAAGAATATCTACGGCGTACAGGTTTACCAGGTAAACGAGCCGCTCTTTACCCTGCGATCCCCCTCCGAAAATTCGGAAGAGCTGGTCACCGAGTGGGGTGGCTTGGTGCCCGATTCGGTCAAGGATAAGTCGGGTAATTACTTCGCCCGGCAGTAACCGCTGTTCAGAGGCGGGGTAATTCACCCGGCAAACGCCTTCGCTACAGGTTGCGCTCCTTTTCCGAGACGGCAGTTCGCTCGTTGTTCCTCGGCTGCTTGTCGCCGTTCCCGGGCCCGGCCTCCAGTGTCGGGCGCAGCTTCGTCACAATCCTGCGTGCGGTGGCGCGGTAGGAGGTCAGCTTGCCGCCGGCTACCGCCAGTACGCGGGGCTTGCTGTTGTTGTCGCAGCTGATCAGTGTCTCGCGCGGGCGTGAAAAGGGCATCTGCGGTGTCTGCGGCAGTACGCGCAGGCCGGCGAAGCTGTCGCAGATATTGTCCAGCTGCATCGAGCGGGTTTGGGGGAAATAGCGCTGTACCGTGCGCAGCAGGTAGCTCTCCTCCTCGATGGTGGGGGCTACGTCGCGGGGGTCGCCGCGGTAGCTGCGTTCGGTGGTCCCCACGAGGGTTTTCCCCTGCCACGGCATCACGAACACTGCGCGCCCGTCCTCCGCTTCCACATAGAAAATCCGCTCGCCGAGGGAGAGGGGCAGTTGTATATGGCTGCCGGCCACCAGTTCCAGTGGTGGCAGCGGCGCTGCCGGGCTGCAGAGGGCGTTTGTGTCGCTCACCCAGGGGCCGCTGCAATTGACCAGGGCGCGGGCGCACAGAGTGTGCAGTTGGCCGTCGGCCACATAGTCCACGCGCATGCCGTTGCGGGTGAGTTCCGCTCCCACGAAACTGCCGGGGCAGATCAGCCGCGCGCCGTTCGCGATCGCGGATTCCACTACATTGCGGGTCAGGGCGGCGTCGTCGGTCTGGGCGTCGAAGTAGCGGTAGACTGCCAGCAGGTCCTCCCGGTTGAGCCCGGAGAGGTTGTCCCACTGGGATTTCGGCAGGGCGCGGAAGCGGGACCGGCCGCTGAATACACCGGAGAGCAGTGCGTACAGACTGAGCCCCAGACGTACCATCCACGGGGGTCTTCTGCTGTGGCGGTAGACGGGGATATAGAAGGGCACCCTGCGCACCAGATGTGGCTTGTTCACCAGCAGCCAGCGGCGCTCCCGCAGGCACTCGCGCACCAGCAGAAACTGGCCGCTCTCCAGGTAGCGCAGGCCGCCGTGGATCAATTTGGAGGACCGCGAGGAGGTGGCTGCGGCCACGCCCGTCTGCTCCAGGATCACCACCCGGTGGCCGGCGGCCGCCAGGGCCTCCGCGGCGCCGGCGCCCTGGATTCCCGCGCCCACCACCAGGACGTCAAAATCCGTAGACATCGCTGGCTTCCCGGGAACGCATCAGCAGAGGCAGATTGCCGGTGAGAATGTGGTGGGCGCCCCGGTCGCGCCAGCGCACCGCCTCCTCCGCGGAGTTTATCTCGTAGACGACCCACTGCCAGGGGCCCGGCGGCAGTTCTTCGCGGTCGACCCGGTGATTGCGAATGAACAGGTAGTCGGGCGCCAGGGTAACCACTTCCGCGGACAGGCTCTGCGCCACGTTCCGCACTTTCAGGGCGACCTGGTGGCAGCCCAGGCTGCGGACCAGGCGCAGGCTGTGGCAGTCCCGCGAGAGCAGGACGAAGGACTCACACCCTTCCGGCAATTGCTCCGCCAGCGGTGCCACCGCTCGCTCGCCCAGTCTGCTCAGGCTCGTCTCGTCCACCTCCACAAACCAGTCCAGGTGCCGGTGGCGCCGTGCCCAGTCCACCAGATGGGAAAATGCCGTGAGAGACAGCCGGCAGAGCTCGCGATCGCTGAACTGATGAAACGGGCGTTTCCAGTCCCCCAAAGGCGGCTGCAGAACTTCGTCGCCGCAGCACCAGGGAGTGTCTTCCGCGCTGAATTGAATCTCGGTCTGTATGGCGCAGGCTCCCAGCCCGTGGGCGGCTTCAAAAGCGGCGATGGTGTTTTCCGGTTGGCGGATTTTGTCGCCTCGGTGCGCTATCAACATGGGGGTCGGGTCCGGATAGACAGGCGTTATTGTCCCGGGTGCCGCACCACACTCGGTGAGTATGGCTGTGGCTCCCGGTCTCTGTGAATTTTACCGGTAGCGGCTGTGCCCGCTCCTATTGGAAAAATAGCTGGTGGGGAAGATGTTGCAAGGGAGACCGGGCGATACCCGGCGCCGTCCAAATGCAAAGCCAAAGCTGCGGGTGTCGTATTTTTCTTTCGCGGCACCCTTAAGCCCGCCGCCGACCCGCCGATAGAAACGCTGTACGCAACGCATGCAGTAGCGGAAGGATAGCAGTCATGCTGATCTTTGTCGGGTTCATCATCGTCGCCCTCTCCGTGTTCGGTGGCTTTTCCATGTCCGGCGGACACCTGGGACCGCTGTATCAGCCGATGGAAATTCTGATCATCGTGGGCGCGGCGGTGGGTGCGTTTATCGCCGGCAACAACGGCAAGGCGATAAAGGCCACCTTGCGCATCGCGTCCAGGCTCAGGCGCACGGGGAAATATGATAAGAGCATCTACATGGACCTGATGGCGCTGCAATACAAGTTGCTCAGCAAGATGCGGCGGGAGGGGGCCATAGGCATTGAAAAGGACATCGAAAACCCGGCGGAGAGTCCGCTCTTTTCCGAGCACCCGCACATTGTCCGCGATCCAATGGTTATGGGGTTCACTACCGATTACCTGCGGCTGATGGTGAGCGGCAGCATGGACCCGTTGGAGCTGGACGAACTGATGACCCACGAGATCGAGGCCTTCGAGCACGAAGCGCGGATTCCCATAGACGCCCTCAACAAAGTGGGTGACGGACTGCCCGCCTTCGGCATCATCGCCGCGGTGCTGGGGGTGGTGAAGGCGCTGGGGGCGGCCGATGCGGGCGTCAGCGAAATCGGGCTGATGGTCGCCCAGGCCCTGGTGGGTACCTTTATGGGAATCCTGTTGGCCTACGGCTTCGTCAACCCCCTGGCCAGCCGTATCGAGCGACAGGTGCGGGAGGCCGTGAAGATATTGCAGTGCATCCGCGTCACACTGCTGGCCAGCCTCAATGGTTACGCCCCGCAGTTGGCGGTGGAATTCGGGCGCAAGGCCCTGGACACCGCCGAGAGGCCCACTTTCGACGAGCTCGAGGAGCATGTGCGCCCGGCCAAGGCCGGTGCGTGAACGCCGTGGGCAAAGGCGAACGCCAAATCATTATCCGGCGTCCGCGCAGCGTGCACGACGGCCATCACGGCGGGAGCTGGAAGATAGCCATGGCGGACCTGATGACCGCCCTGATGGCGCTGTTTCTGGTGCTGTGGATGATTTCCACCGCCTCGCCACAGGAACTGCAGGGCCTGGCGGAGTATTTCCGCACCCCCCTGGCGGTGGCCCTGGCCAAGGGCGACCGCGACAGCGCCAGTACCAGCGCCATCCCCGGCGGCGGCCCGGACCCGGCCCACGTCTCCGGCGAGTTGGCTCGCGTGGATCTGCGCACCCAGAGTCTGCCCAGCGACGTGCGTCGCACCCTGGTCGAGCTGCGCCAGAATATCGAAACCGTTGTCCGGGCGGCCCCGGAACTGCGCGACCTGCTCGAGCAGATGCGCTTCGAAATGACGCCGGAGGGGCTGCGTATCCAACTGCTGGATACCGAGAGCCGGCCCATGTTCCGGCTCGGTAGCGACCGGGTGGCGCCCTATATGCGAGACCTGCTGCGGACCATAGCACCGCTGCTCAACGAACTGCCCAACCGGGTGAGTATCAGCGGCCACACCGACAGCCTGCTCTACGCCGGCGGCGATGCCGGCTACAGCAACTGGGAACTGTCCGCGGACCGGGCCAACGCCTCGCGCCGGGAACTGGTGGCTGGCGGCCTGGACAACGCCAAGTTGCTGCGCGTGATCGGCATGGGCGACCGCGTACCCCTCCCGGGCAGCGCCCCGGGGGACCCGGTCAACCGGCGCATCGCTCTCCTGGTGCTCAGCGAACAGGCGGCGGCGCGGATTCAGGCGGCCAGCCAGCCGTGGATTCTTCAGGCAGTGCGTGAGTGAAGATGGATATTACCGAGTTCTACGACACTTTTTTCGAGGAGGCGGGAGAACTCCTGGCGGAGATGGAATCCCATCTCCTGGAACTGGACGTGGACGCCCCCGATGCGGAACAGCTCAACGCCATCTTCCGCGCGGCTCACTCCATCAAGGGCGGCGCCGGGACCTTTGGTTTCGAAGCGCTGCAGCGCACCACCCACCTGCTGGAAAACCTGCTCGACCACACTCGCCACGGCTATTTGGTCCTGCGCCGGGATATCGTCGACATATTTCTGGAAGCCAAAGACATGCTGCACGATCAACTGGACGCCTACCGCCGAGGCGCCGAGCCGGACCCGGAGGCCCTGGAGCGAATCTGCGAGACCCTGCAACAGCTGGCCCTGGAGGAAATCGGCGGGGAGGCCGGTGCCGCACCAGCGGAGCCCGAACCGGAGCCGGAGTCCGAACCGGAGACCAGCGGTGCTCCGGAGGCTTCCGGCGGCCGCTTCCTGGTGGCGCTGCTGGGCGTGGCGGAAAAGGACCGCCAACTGCTGATCGAGGAACTGGGCCAACTGGGCAGGATAGAGCGGCAGTCCGGCGACGGGGACCGCTACGAAGTAATTCTGGTCACTTCGCTGGGCGGCGGCGATATCGAGGCGGTGATGTGCTTTATCGCCGAGCCGGAGCAGCTGGAGATCCGCCCGCTGGCTCCGGCTGAAGGAGAAAAAAGTGATTCCGCGCCGAAAGCCGACCCGACGCCGAAGGCGGAGGTTCCCGCCGAAGCCGGCAGGCGAGTGCCCAACGCCGCACCGGCGCAGGGCGGCGGCGAATCCACCTCCATCCGCGTACCGGTGGCCAAGGTGGATCAGATCATCAACCTGGTGGGCGAATTGATCATCACCCAGTCCATGCTCAACCAAGTGGCGGAGGGTGTCGACGACGGCAACCTGGCCAAGGGCCTCAACCTGTTCGCCCGCACCGCCCGCGATCTGCAGGAGGCGGTGATGTCGGTGCGCATGGTGCCCATGGACACTGTGTTCAGTCGCTTTCCGCGCCTGGTGCGCGACCTGGCGGGCAAGCTCGGCAAGGAGGTGGAACTGGTCACCGAGGGCAGGTCCACGGAGCTGGACAAGGGGCTCACCGAACGCATTGTCGATCCACTCACCCATCTGGTGCGCAACAGCCTGGACCACGGCATCGAAGCGCCGGACCGCCGCGAGGCCGCCGGCAAGCCGCGCGCCGGCCGCCTGACCCTGTCTGCCAGCCACCAGGGCGGCAACATCCTGATCGAGGTGAGCGACGACGGCGGCGGTCTCAACCGCGACAGGATACTCGCCAAGGCGCGCGGCAACGGCCTCGCCGTATCCGACAACATGGCCGATGACGAGGTCTGGCAGCTGATTTTCGCGCCGGGCTTTTCCACCGCCGAGGAGATCAGCGACGTATCCGGCCGCGGCGTGGGTATGGACGTGGTCAAGCGCAACATCCAGTCCATGGGCGGCCACGTGGAAATCCTCTCCCGCCCCGGGCGGGGCACCACCACCCGCATCGTATTGCCGCTCACCCTGGCGATCCTCGACGGCATGTCGGTGCGCGTGGGCGGGGAGATATTCATCCTGCCGGTGAGCGGGGTGATCGAATCCCTGCAGCCCCGCGGGGGAGACCTCTACTCCACGGCCGGCGACGACCTGCTGCTCAAGTTGCGCGACGAATACCTGCCGCTGGTGGCCGCGCACCGTGCCATGGACGTGCGCGACGCCGTCACCGATCCCACCCGCGCCATCGCGGTGATCGTGCAGGGCGAGGGCCGCCGCTACGCCCTGCAGGTGGACGAACTGGTGGGCCAGCAGCAGGTGGTGGTCAAGAACCTGGAAACCAATTACCGCAGGGTTCCCGGCGTGTCCGCCGCCACCATCCTGGGCGACGGCAGCGTGTCCCTGATTCTGGATATCGCCGACCTGCACCGCCTCAGTGAGAGCAAGAAAGAGAACCGCATTTTCGGGGCGCAGCAGCGGTCCCGGCCAGTGGAGGAGTCAAAAGCGTCATGAGTGAGGTCACCACATTACAAAGCGCCGCCGCGGAAACAGGCAGCCGGGAATTCCTGGTCTTCTCCCTGGGAGATGAGGAGTACGCCGTCGACATTCTCAAGGTGCAGGAGATCCGCGGCTACGACAACGTCACGCGCATCGCCAACGCCCCGGACTTTATCAAGGGCGTGTCCAACCTGCGCGGGGTGATAGTGCCGATCGTGGACCTGCGTATCAAATTCCGGCTGGAGGCCGAATACGACGAGCACACGGTGGTGATCGTGGTCAACATTGCCGGGCGGGTCGTGGGCATTGTGGTGGACCGCGTCTCCGATGTGATGACGCTCACCGGCGAACAGATCAAGCCGCCGCCGGAGTTCGGTGTCGGCCTGCCGCTGGATTATATCGGCGGCTTGGGCAACCTGGACGAGCGGATGCTGGTACTGGTGGATATCGAAAAACTGCTTACCAGCGAGGAAATGGCGCTTGTCGAGGGCGTCAGCGAGTAACTCTGCATGATGAAAGTACTGCACAACATGACGGTGAGGGTGAGTTGGGGGCTGGTGCTGACAGCATTTTTCCTGTTGGTTCTGTCCATCAGTGCCCTGGGTTGGTACATCCTCGATCAAAGTCTCGATGCCATGGGGCAACTGGCGGCCCAGGCCGGCGACGCCGGCCGGGAGGCGATGGCGGCCTTTACCCGTTACTCCACCTCCATGCGCTGGGGCATCGCCTCGGTCATCGGGCTGTCGGCGGTGCTCGTGGCCATCGTGCTGTGGGGGGTAACGGTAAATGTGATCCGGCCGCTGCACTGGGTGGTGGGGCATTTTGAGCGGATGGCCCGCGGTGACCTGTCGCAACACATCGAGGTGCGCGGCAATAACGAGATCGGTCAGCTTTATGCCGCCTTGTCGGAGATGCAGCGCAGCCTGTCGCATACCGTGGCCACTGTGCGCGACAGCAGCCAGGCGATCTACCAGGGCTCCCGTGAAATCGTCCGCGGCAATAATGACCTGGCGGCACGCACCGAAAACCAAGCGGTGTCCCTGGAGAAAACTGCCGCCAGCATGGATCAATTGACCTCCACCGTGGCACAGAATGCCGAGAATGCGCGCCGGGCCAGCCAACTCGCCGCCAGTGCTTCGCAAACCGCGCAACGCGGTGGCGACATGGTCGGGGAGGTGGTGGGCACTATGGGTGAGATCAGCCGCAGTGCGAGTCTGGCCACCGAAATCGTCGAGGTGATCGACTCCATTGCCTTCCAGACCAACATCCTGGCTCTGAACGCCTCAGTGGAGGCCGCCCGCGCCGGCGAACAGGGGCGGGGCTTCGCCGTCGTGGCCGGGGAGGTACGCGCTCTCGCAGGTCGCAGCGCCGAGGCGGCGAAAAAAATCCGCACCCTGATCGAAGCGTCGGTGGTGAGGATCGAGGCCGGCACCACCTTGGTCGATCAGGCCGGCAGCATTATGGCGGATATCGTTGAGTCGGTGCGCCGCGTCACCGACCTCATGGGTGAGATCGCCGGAGCTTCCGAGGAACAAAGCGTGGGCATCGGCCAAGTGAATCACGCCATAACACAAATGGATCAGGTTACCCAGCGCAATGCCGCCCTGGTGGGGGAAGCGGCGGCGGGGGCCAGTGAGCTGGAGACGGAGGCCGCACGGCTGCGTCAATCGGTGGTGATGTTCAACCTGGTATCCACGGAGGCTTCCGCGGATGAGGCGGACACGGAGGAGGGGGACACCACCCTGGAGGAAGCCTATGCGTGATAACCGGCTTGTCGGCCGGCACAGTGGGCCGGTATCGAACTCCAGTCCAACGCTGGGCGCGGGTAGCTGACTTGAATCCGATTGACAATGGCAAACCGGCGTGCGCCGCCGCTGTCCCATCGGAAATGATGTCTGACAACGCTGTTCCCGAGGCTTTCCCGGACCGGGACTTGACGTTCTCCGACGCGGATTTCCAACGCATCCGCAAATTGATCGGGCGGCGCGCGGGTATAGTGCTCGCCGACTACAAGCGCGACATGGTATACAGCCGCATCGGCCGGCGCGTGCGCGAGCGGGGGCTGACCAGCTTCGGGGATTACCTTGCGGCCCTGGAGCGCCGCCCACGCAGTTCGGAGTGGGAGGCATTCACTAACGCGCTCACCACCAATCTCACCGCTTTTTTCCGCGAGGCGCACCATTTCGATCTGCTCGCCGATCACCTCGGCGGGCGCCGCGGGCCGGTGCGGGTGTGGAGCGCCGGCGCCTCCACCGGCGAGGAACCCTATTCCATCACCATGGTGCTGACGGAAACCCTCGGCGAGAGCGCCGATACCCAGGTGCTGGCGACGGATATCGATACGGAGGCCCTGGAGCGGGCACGTTGTGGGATCTACCCCGTGGAACAACTGCGCCGGCAGCTCGACGAGCGGCGTACCAGGCGATTTTTCCTCAAAGGCGCCGGCCGGCGCGCGGGCTTCGCGCGCATCCGCCCGGAGGTGGCCGCTCGCGTGCGTTTTGAATCGCTCAACCTGATCGCGCCGGAGTGGCCCCTGGCCCAGCGGTTCGACGCCATCTTCTGTCGCAATGTGATGATCTATTTCGACAAGGCGACCCAGGCGCGTATCCTGGAGCGTTTCGCACCGCTGCTGAAACCCGACGGCCTGTTGTTCGTCGGCCACTCTGAGAGCTTTTCCCACATCAGCAATCACTTCCGCCTGCGCGGGCAGACGGTTTACACCCTGGCGTAGGGCACGTCGTGCTCCCCCTGTTTTTTCAGCCCCGGGTTCTTCCCTGTAGGAGCGGGCCATGCCCGCGATCGGCACTGGTTCACCCGCAGGCCGATCGCGGGCATGGCGGATGGCCGCCCCGCCCTCCTACACACAGTTTTGCGAGTCCCGAGTCCCGGTGAGTGAGCAGTCGCGAGGCAAACTTTCTTTTCTCCCTAAAGCCCGGCGCCCTTCTGCCGATGATTGAACAAACTGGAGCGGTTGTCTGCGGCCGCCGCGAGCGGGAGAGCCGATTTTGTCCCTGGAAAAAATCAAGGTCCTGTGCGTGGATGACTCCGCGCTGATCCGGGGTCTGATGAGCGAAATTATCAACAGCCACGGCGATATGGAAGTGGTGGCCGTTGCGCCGGACCCGCTGGTGGCCCGCGACCTGATCAAGCGCCACAACCCGGATGTGCTGACCCTGGACGTGGAAATGCCGCGCATGGACGGGCTCGATTTTCTCGAGCGGCTGATGCGCCTGAGGCCCATGCCCGTGCTGATGGTGTCCTCCCTCACCGAAGCGGGTTCCGAGATCACTCTGCGGGCCCTGGAATTGGGCGCGGTGGATTTTCTGCAGAAACCGTCGCTGGCCATTCGCAGCGGGCTGCTCGAATACAGCGAGCTGATCGCTGACAAGGTGCGCGCCGCCGCCCGCTCCAGGCCCCAGCACACCCGAAGCCGCGAACGGGCAGCGTCCAGGATGCCCGAGTCGGTGATGGTGTCCAGCGAAAAGCTGGTGGTTCTCGGCGCCTCCACGGGCGGTCCGGAAGCGATTCGCCAGATGCTGGAGCCGCTGCCGGCCAATAGTCCGGCGATATTGATCGCCCAGCACATGCCGGGCGGTTTCACCCGTTCCTTCGCCGAGCGGCTGGACAGGCTCTGCCGCATCCGGGTCAAGGAGGCGGAGGACGACGAGCGGGTGCTGCCCGGGCAAGTCTACATCGCTCCCGGCGATCGCCACCTGAAGCTGGCGCGCAGCGGCGCCAACTACACGGTGCAACTGGATGCCGGCGCGCCGGTGAATCGGCACCGCCCGTCGGTGGATGTGCTGTTTCATTCCGCGGCGCAGCACGCCGGGCGCAACGCCATTGGCGTGCTGCTCACGGGCATGGGCAAGGACGGCGCCGCCGGCCTGCTGGCCATGCACCGGGCCGGCGCGCCAACGCTGGCCCAGGACGAGGCCACGTCCCTGGTATTCGGCATGCCCCGGGAGGCGATCGCCCTGGGAGCGGCAAGCGAGATAGTCGCGCTGGAGGATGTGGCCCCGCGGGTAATGGCACTGGCCGCCGCGTCCGGGCGCGCGCAACGCCTGTAGGCAAACTGAAAAACAAATCCCTGCAAGGATGTACGAAGAGAGGAAACGCCGGCCATGATGAAACTGATCCGGAATCTCAATATCAATGTGATCGTAGCGGGTGTGTTGCTGTGCTGCACCCTGCTGATGGGGGCGCTGACCGCCCTGCTCATAACCTCTAACCAGAGCGGGGACGAATCCATCCGCGCCCTGCACCGGATCAATGTGCGGGAGCTTCACGATATCTTCCGCGCGTTCACGCTGCTCAACCAGGGGCGCATCGAAATGGACTTGGCTGCCGACGAGTTGGCCGAGGGACGCAGCCTGACCGCGGGCACTTACCTGGATGAGGCCGGGCCTCTAATCGAGCGCGCCGTCGAACAGTTCAGCTCCCTGCGGGGAATTGAGGCTGCGGAGAAGGATATGACGCGTCTCGGCGAATTGACCAGAGCCTTTCCCGAAATGCTCGATGAGGTAAAGGCGCAGTATCAGCTGCTGCTGTTGAAAAAACCGGACCTGAGGGGCTACCGGGAGCGGCAGGAGGACGTGAGCGTTCTCAGCGACGACCTCAACACGGCCCTGCTCGATATCCTCGACGACGCCGGCCGGGACAGCGCCGGCATCATGGCCGCCTACCGGGACAAGACGAGCCTGTACGGCAATATCGGCATCGCCGTGCTGGCAATCATCGTCGTGATCCTGGTACTCATTTACTTGCTCCTGCGCAACGTGGTGGTCAAGCCCCTGGGCGAAGCGGTGGAAAACCTGCAGCGTATCGCGCGGGCGGACCTCTCCCGGCCGATCCGCGATCCGGGCCGCAACGAAATCGGGGAGCTGTTCGCGGCCATGCGCGAAATGCGCGACGGTCTGTGCGGCATCGTCACCGAGGTGCGCGCTGGCAGCGGTTCCTTTTACATCGGCGCCTCGGAAATTGCCCGCGGCAACGCCGACCTCTCCTCGCGCACCGAGCAGCAGGCCGCCTCCCTGGAGGAAACCGCCACCAGCATGGAAGAGCTCACCGCCACGGTGAAGCAGAATGCGGACAATGCCCGCCAGGCCAGCAGCCTGGCCAGCGACGCCTCCGGCACCGCGTCCCGGGGCGGCGAAGTGATGGAGCAGGTGTCCAGCCGGATGCAGGGCATCACCGCAAGCTCGCGGAAAGTGGCGGACATCACCGGCATGATCGATTCCATCGCTTTCCAGACCAATATCCTCGCGCTCAACGCCTCCGTGGAAGCGGCCCGCGCCGGCGAGCAGGGTCGCGGTTTCGCGGTGGTGGCCGGGGAGGTGCGCAACCTGGCCGGCAACAGCGCGGATGCAGCCCGTCAGATCAAGGAGTTGATCGAGAATTCCGCCACGGAGGTGGAGGAGGGATCCGCGCTGGTGAAACAGGCGGGTGAAACCATGAAGGAAGTGCTGGTTGCGGTGAAGCGTGTCGCCGACATCATGGATGAGATCTCCGCGGCGTCCCAGGAGCAGAGCGGCGGAATCGAACAGGTGAGCCAGGCGGTCAGCCAGATGGATGAAATGACCCAGCAGAATGCCGCCCTGGTGGACGAGACCACCGCCGCCGCCGCCTCCCTGGAGCAACAGGCCAGGCACCTGGAGGAAACGGTGGCGGTTTTCCGCCTATCCGCCGAGGTTGGTGAGGAAGTGGTCCCGGACCGGGATGGCGATAAAGCCGCGGCGGCCGATCCCGAACAGGCCGAACCGGAAAGCCGGGAAGAGAGGGAACCGGCCCGCCAGGGCTTCGAGCCCGCGGTTGCATCGCGCCGCGAGCTGGTAGCTGCCGGCGAAGACGAGTGGGAAGAGTTTTAATCGACGACTCAGAGAGAAGGGCAAAATGGACAAGGGTATGAAAATTCTGGTGGTGGACGATTTCCCCACCATGCGCCGCATCGTTCGCAGTCTGCTCAAGGAGCTGGGCTTCACCAATGTGGAGGAAGCCGAGGATGGCCAGGAAGGGCTGTCCAAGCTCAGGAGCGGCGGCTTCGAGTTCGTGGTATCGGACTGGAACATGCCCAACCTGAACGGCCTGGAAATGCTCAAGGAGATCCGCGCTGATGAAGCCGTGAAATCTCTCCCGGTACTGATGGTTACCGCGGAGGCGAAAAAGGACAACATCGTGGCTGCGGCCCAGGCCGGCGCCAACGGTTATATCGTCAAGCCGTTCACCGCTGCGACGCTTGAGGAAAAGCTCAACAAGATTTTCGAAAAATTAGCGAAATAATCGCCGAGGGCCTGTCCCCCCGTGAGGAGAAGCAATTATGAGTGGTGAGGCACGGCAAACGGCTGTCGCGGAAAGCGCTCCCAGCGACGACCTGATGCAGCGCATCGGACAGCTCACCCGCATGCTGCGTGACAGCATGCGCGAGTTGGGCCTGGACAGGGAAGTGGAAAAAGCCGCGGAGGCGATTCCCGATGCTCGCGCGCGACTCAACTACGTGGTTGCCATGACCGAGCAGGCGGCGGATCGGGTGCTCAACGCGGTGGACCGCGCCCAGCCGCTGCAAAGCGAGATCGAGTCCCGCGCCGAGGCGCTCGATAAACAATGGGGTAAGTGGTTCGAAAAGCCCGTGGAGCTGGAGCGGGCCCGCGAGCTGGTGCGGGACACCCGCGGCTACCTCTGCGCGGTGCCGGTCATGACCCGGGAAACCGGCAAAGAACTGTTGGAGATCACCATGGCTCAGGATTTCCAGGATCTGACCGGCCAGGTGCTCAAGAAAATGATGGACGTGATCCGGGAAGTGGAGCGCCAGCTGCTGGATGTGCTGCTGGAGAGCCTGCCCGAGGACGGGGAGCGCAAGGCTTTCCGCCAGCGCATCGAGGATGGCAACAATGGCGGCGACGCCTCTCTGGTCAACGGCCCGCAGGTCGGCGGTGAGGAGGAGGACGTGGTCAACAGTCAGGACCAGGTGGACGCCCTGCTCGACGAGTTGGGTTTCTGAACCGCGGCGCCGTACTGAATCAACTCAATTTTGGGGTTCAGCTCCACGAGCCGGGATGTACACCAGGCCCCGAATGGCACTAAGTTAAGCGGAATCCCCCTGTACCTGAATCCGCTCCGACAAGGGGGTTCCGGCCCGCGCCGTCCCCGAATAACCGCCCTCAGCCCCCGCTTATCTCCCCTTTGCCCGCGGGACAGTTCGCCGACAATGTCCGGCACCGAAGCAGAATGGCTCCGATGCCGCCGCCATGGCCGACAACACCGAAGACCAGGAAAAAACAGAACCGGCCACCCCCCGGCGTCTGCAGAAGGCCCGCGAGGAGGGCCAGGTGGTTCGATCCCGCGAACTCGTCACGGTGATGCTGCTGGCCGGCGGCGTGGGCGGCCTCTGGGCCCTGGGGCCGCTGCTGTTCGGACGGGTGGGCCTGGTGATGGAGCAATCCTTCCTGTTCGACCGCCACCGGGCCTTCGACAGCGCGGCGATGCTGGGACACGCCACCGATCTGGGCGCGCGCGCCTTGTTCGCCCTGGTCCCCCTGTTCCTGCTGCTGGCGCTGATCGCGCTGGCGGCCCCCAATCTGCTGGGGGGCTTCCTGATCTCCGCCAAGTCCCTGAAGCCGCAGCTGTCCAAACTCAATCCCCTCAAGGGCCTGAAGCGGCAGTTCTCCTCCCAGGCGCTGGCGGAACTGGCCAAGGCGGTGGCCAAGTCGGCGCTGGTGGGCGGCGTCGCGGCCGCCTTCCTGATGTCCCGGCGCGGCGAATTCCTGGCGCTGATGAGTTGGCCGGTGGAACAAGCCCTGGCCAGCGCCCTGCGCCTGGCGGCTCAGGCCTGTGCGCTGATGGTACTGGCCCTGGTGCTGGTGATACTGATCGACGTGCCCTACCAGCTGTGGAGCCACGCGAAGAAGCTGCGCATGAGCAAGGAAGAGGTGAAGCGCGAGCACAAAGAGACTGAGGGTGACCCACAGCTCAAGGGCCGCATTCGCCAACAGCAGCAGGCCATGGCCCGCAAGCGCATGATGAGCAAGGTGCCCGAGGCGGACGTGATCGTCACCAACCCCACCCACTACGCCGTGGCCCTGCGCTATGACGAGAGCCGTATGGCCGCCCCGCGAGTGGTGGCCAAGGGAGCCGACGCGGTGGCGGCGCGCATTCGCGAGCTGGGGGTTGGGCATGGGGTGCCGATGCTGGAGGCGCCGCCGCTGGCGCGCGCCCTGTACCGGCACGTGGACCTGGACCGGGAAATCCCCGGCACGCTCTACGCCGCCGTGGCCGAGGTGCTGGTCTGGGCCATGCGCCTGCGTCGCGCCCGTCTCGAGGGCGCAGAGATCCCCAACATGCCGGCGGACCTGCCTGTGCCGGAAGAATTGGAGGTGACGCCGTGAAATCGACAAGTCAGTATTTCGGCGCGGGCAACTGGCTCGGCGACGCCGGCGGCAAGGTGCTGGCGGGGCCGGTTCTGATCCTGCTGATCATGGCCATGCTGATCCTGCCCCTGCCGCCGTTCGCGCTGGACCTGTTTTTTACTTTCAACATCGCGCTGTCACTGATGGTGCTGCTGGTCAGTATGTTCACCCTGCGGGCCCTGGACTTCGCCGCCTTCCCCGCGGTGCTGTTGTTCACAACCCTGCTGCGCCTGGCGCTGAACGTGGCCTCCACCCGGCTGGTGTTGATGGAGGGCCACCAGGGGGGCGCCGCCGCCGGCAAGGTGATTGAGGCCTTCGGCCAGTTCCTGGTGGGCGGCAACTTCGCCGTGGGCCTGGTGGTGTTCCTGATCCTGGTGGTGATCAACTTCATGGTGATCACCAAGGGCGCCGGGCGCATCGCCGAGGTGGGGGCGCGCTTTATGCTGGACGCCATGCCCGGCAAGCAGATGGCCATCGACGCCGACCTCAACGCCGGCCTGATCGGCGAGGAGGAGGCCCGGGGGCGCCGCGCCGAGGTGGCGAGGGAGGCGGACTTCTACGGCTCCATGGACGGCGCCAGCAAGTTCGTGCGCGGCGACGCAGTGGCCGGCCTGGTGATCATGGGGGTGAACATCATCGGCGGCCTGCTGGTCGGCACACTCCAGCACGACATGTCCTTCGCCGACGCCGCCCGCACCTACACCCTGCTGACCATCGGTGACGGCCTGGTGGCGCAGATCCCGGGGCTGGTGATCTCCACCGCCGCCGGCGTCACCGTGTCCCGGGTCAACACCGACCAGGACGTGGGCCAGCAGATGATCGAGCAACTGCTGGTCAACCCGCGGGCGCTGCTCCTGGCCGCGGGTGTTATGGGCCTGCTGGGCCTGGTGCCGGGCATGCCCAACTTCGTGTTCCTGCTGTTCACCGCGCTCCTGGCCGGCCTGGCCTGGTTCCTCGCCCGGCGCGGGAACAACCGCCTGGCCGAGGAGCAGATCCAGGCCGGGCCGGCACCACAGCCGGAAGCCCCCGAGGCAAGCTGGGACGACGTGCAGCTGATCGACACCCTGGGCCTGGAGGTGGGCCACCGCATGATCCCGCTGGTGGATGACCGCCAGAAGGGGGAGCTGCTGAGCCGGATCAAGAGCGTGCGCAAGAAGTTTGCCCGCGACCTGGGTTTTCTGCCGCCGGTGGTGCACATCCGGGACAACCTGGAACTCGGCGCCAACAGCTACGCGATTGCGCTCAAGGGCGCCGAGGTGGGCCGCGGCGAGGCCTTCCCCGGGCAGTGGCTGGCGATCAATCCGGGCCAGGTGACCGGGGAAGTGCGGGGCACCGCCACCGAGGACCCGGCCTTCGGCCTGCCGGCGGTGTGGATCGACGCCGGGCAGCGGGAGCGGGCCCAGGTGTATGGCTACACGGTGGTGGACGCCGGCACGGTGGTGGCCACCCACCTCAACCACCTGCTGCACCGCCACGCCGCCGAACTGCTCGGCCGACAGGAAGTCCGGCAACTGCTGGACAGGTTGGGCGGGGAGAACAAGAACCTGGTGGAGGAGGTGGTGCCGAACACGGTATCGCTCACTGCGCTGCAGCGCATCCTGCAGAACCTGCTGGCGGAAGAGGTGCCGATCCGCGACCTGCGCACCATCCTCGACACCCTGGCGGAGCACGGCGGCCAGCAGGGTGATGCCCACAGCTCTTCAGTCCAGGAGTTGACTGCCCGGGTGCGCGTCGCCCTGGGCCGCGCCATCACCCACCAGTGGTTCCCCGGCCGCGACGAGTTGCGCGTGATCGGCCTGGACAGCCAACTGGAGCAGGTGCTCAGCCAGGCCCTGGACGGTGGCGGCGCCCTGGAGCCGGGACTGGCGGACACCCTGATGGCCCAGGCCGCCGCGGCCCTGGAGCGCCAGGAGACCGCGGGCGAGCCGACGGTGCTGGTGGTGCAGCACGGCCTGCGGCCGCTGCTGGCCCACTTCCTGCGCCGCCGGCTGCGCCACCTGGTGGTCATGTCCCAGGCGGAAATTCCCGACGACCGCACCCTGCGGGTCACCGCCCTGATCGGCGGGGTTCAGGGGGGGGCGTCGTGAGCGCCTTCCACCGCGACCCGGCGGGTTTCGCCGGGCAGGGGCTGTCGGTCGCCGCCGCCCTCGTCTCCGTCTGGGTTTCCGCGGCGCCGGGCAGTTGGAGTGCCTCGGCGGCGCCGGTGCGGCCCGCGGTGGCCGGTCGTTTCTACGACAGCGAGCCCCTCGAGCCGCCGCCGTCCGCTCGCGGCCAGTTCATCAGCAGTGTCTCCTGGCACTGGCGGGTCGACGGCCCGGTGCGCGCCTGGCTATGCCGGGGTGACCGCTGCGCTCCCCTGCGGGGCCCGCGCGGTCGGGGAAAGCAACTGCGTGGCCGGCCCGCGGACCGCCCCCTGTATTTCCGTTTCCAGTTACCTGAGGGCGCGCGCCGGGCAGTGGCCATCGACGAACTGCAACTGCGCGTGGAATACCGGCCCGCCCGCGACGGGGTCTATCGGTAAAAAAGCCGCTGAGAAGCCCCTTTATTCGCCGCTTACAAATTCTCCGCACCGCAAATAATGAGACGGACAGCACACCGAAACGCCAACGACAAAGCGGGGCGGGGAATCGAATGTATACGGCACAGGGGAAATTCAATCGGGAGGCACTGCTGGAGCAGCATCTTCCCGCGGTTCGCCGCCACGCACTCGCCCTGCAGGTGAAGCTGCCTTCCGGTATCGAACTGGACGACCTGATCCAGGCCGGCATGGTCGGCCTCCTCGACGCTCTGCAGCGCTTCGACCCCAACGCCGGTGCCAGTTTTTCCACTTTCGCCAGCCAGCGCATCCGCGGTGCCATGATCGACGAACTGCGTACCCGCGACTGGTTGCCGCGCAGTGTGCGCCGCAACGCCCGCGCCGTGGAGCAGCATCTCTACCGGTTGGAGCAGCGTCTGGGCCGCCCCGCTGTCGAGCGCGAAGTCGCCGCGGAAATGGGCATGGACCTGAACGACTACCGTCAATTGCTCAACGATACCAATAACGGTTATCTACTGCCTTTCGAGGAACTGGTGGCCGAGAGCGGCGAACCGGAGGCCGGCGGCAACGGCCCGCCGCCACCCTTCGCCGCGCTGGTGGACGGCGAGCGGCGGGAGCGCCTGGTCGAGGCCATCGAGGCGCTGCCGGAGCGGGAGAAATTGTTGATGGCGCTCTACTACCAGGAAGAACTCAACCTCAAGGAAATCGGCGCAGTGCTGGGAGTCACCGAATCCCGCGTCTGCCAGTTGCACAGCCAGGCGATTGGGCGGCTGCGGGCGCGGCTTGCGGAGGAATAGGAAGTCTTTGAGCGTTGAATGCCGCCGCCGAATATGTCGGCGGCGTCCCTTTGTGTCGGGCGTAGTCGCCTGCGATTGCTCTTCCCCGCCGCGGTTGCGCAGGAGGGGGAATCAAAGCCGAAGAGAATATAGCCAATGCTGTTTTCAGGGTGTTCCCCGGTCGCTCAGCCGGACAGTCGGAAGGTGATGGGCGCGGTGAATTCAAGGGTGTCCTGCCCCAGGTTTGCCGGTATCGGAGGGTAGGGGTTGGCGCGCTCGACACTTCTGAGGGCCTCGCGGTTGAGATTGGAATAGCGGGATTCCTCCACAATCTCGATGTTCTGCACCTGGCCCTCGGCGTCGATCGTTATGCGCAGCAGCACGTCGCCCTCCCAGTTGCGTTCGAGCGCGCGCCTGGGGTAGGAGATGTGCTTGAGTGTGTGGTTCTTGAGTGTGGAAACATAGCTCTCGATGGCGTCGGCCTGCCGGCCTCCGGTTCTGGCGTTCGCGAAGGACGATTCCGCGTACAATGCCGCTGTGAACAGCGACAGGGCGATGATGAGTTTTATCGGTTTCATGGCTTTTCCCCGATGAGTTTTTCCGGATGCGAGGTTCCAGAGGGTTGAGGGTTTGCGTTTCTCTCCCGAGACGCGTCGGGCAGATCGAAGACAATCTGTCCCTGGACGCTATCGGCAAAATGCAGCCAGGCTTTAGGGTGATTCTGAAATGGCAATGCCGATTCCATTCACTAGTGATCCCGGTAGCTCATAGCCTGCTGCACCTGCCGCGCCCAGGCGGTGCTGTGGCGATAGGCTGACTCGTAGAAGCGCTTGTCCTGAAGCAGCTTCAATCCGGAAAAATCCCCTTTCTCGTAAAGTTCCACTTCGCAGAGCACTTCTCCCAGGCTGCCGCTGCGGTGGAGCAGGGCACTCTTTACCTCGCGGCTGAGCGGTACCTGTTCCATCAGTTCCGGCATGGCGATGTCCATCAGCGCGTCGAGTTGCGAGAGCAGGCCGACGATAAAATGGTTGATCGCGTTGTCGCGCCCGGCGATTTCCGCCAGTACCTCGCACATGCGCCCGCGCACCAGCATGCCGCGGATCAGTGCTTCGGGCTTGTTCCCCTCGCTGCCCACGAGGAGGAGGTTGGCCCAGCGCTTGATCTCTTCCAGGCCCAGCAGCGCGATGGCATGGGAAAGGGAGTGCACTTCCCGGCGCAGACCCACGGCTGCTGAATTGACCACTTTCAGTATCCGGTAGGTGAGGTTGGCGTCTTTGAGGGCTATCTCTTCCAGGCGCGTCGGCGATGCGTCCGGGTTGTGTAGTTCCGACAGCAGCTGCAGCAACAGCAGTTTGTTGCCGGTGATCTTTTTCCCCTTGATGGGCGAGGGTTTGGCGAGAAAGTCTCCCTGGTAGTAGTGGAAACCCAGTTTCAGGCAGTGCCGGAAGCGCTCTCCGTTGTCGAGGTTGTCGGCGAGCATCTCCACACCGCAGCCGCGCAGCTTGACTGCGGTCCGGTGCAGGACGTCATCGCTCAGCCGGCGGGTGTCCACCTTGACGATGTGCACCGTGTCCAGCAGCACGTCCAGTTCCCCGTCGTCCGGGGCGTAGTCGGCCAGGGCCAAGCGGTAACCGCGCTGGGCCAGGTGCCTGAGCCGCTTCACCCGTTCGGAGGTGGGCAGCGTGCCCTTGGGTAGTTCCAGGATGTAGTGCTTTTTCGGCAGGTCCGGGAGTTGCGGGGCGAGGATCACCTCGTCGGTGACTTTCAGGAAACTGGGTACCGTGTGCACCCGGCCGCGCTGGAACAGCTGGGTATAAGTGCCGAGGATCGCCGGGCCGGTGGCTTCGATGTCGGATAGGGAGGCGCCCTGCGGGTGCTCCCCCTGCAGAAGCAGTTCGAAGGCGGCCACGTCGTGGTTGCGGGCGTAGACCGGCCGGCAGGCCAGGACCACGTTGAGCAGATCGTCTTCGATGGCTTCCCTTGCTCGTGTCACGTTTGCGTACTCCCTGATTTAACGCTTGAGATAAAGAGGTGGGCCCTACCGCTCCGGATAGAGATTTCTCAAAAATCGCCGGGCGCTGGCTCGCTGGCTCGGAATGGCTGCCAGGCCCAATACGGTTGAGTTAGAACCAGAATGGCACTTACTTAAGCGGTTTCCGGCTCCCGTAGGGCGGATAAGCGAAGCGCATCCGCCGCCCCAGGCCTTGCAACTGGTGGATGCGCTTCGCTTATCCACCCTACAAATAAGGCCATTTGCGCTTAAGTCAGTGCCATTCGAGTCAGGCCACTTTTGTGTTTGTGGGGTGCGCCACGCGCATCGCCCCAGAGCTCGCGCGGGTTTCAGACTTTTTGGTGCGCGCGGCGCACCCTACGGCTGGGTCTTAAACTCAACAGTACTGACTGCTAGGCCCGCGAATTCACGCGGCCGCTGCCGCCACGCGGGCGGCCGTCGGGGCCGTAGAGGTCCCTGCCCGCAGTTTCCTGCAGGGCGTTCAGCAGACGCTGGTTGTGCTCCATGCGGATGCCGATCAGCAGGCCGTTGGTGCGGTTGAGATCCGCGGCCCGGCCGGCCCGCTCGCGGACGGCGTGCCACAGGGGCAGGCAGCCGGCATCGGCGGCGGCGCGTTCGTCGCCGTCGCGGTCGTCGCTGTAGCCCAGGAGGCAGAGTGCCCGGCGGCGCTGCCGTTCGAAGTGTTCCAGTTCCTCCAGCCGCTCGCTTTTGCGTCCGGCTATCTGGGACAGCCGGGCGCCGTCCACCTGGCCGGCGGCCAGCAGCCGGCGCTCCTCGCACAGCAGCTCGACCAGGCTCTCCAGATGCGCCCTGTGATGTTCCAGGTGGCCGGCCAGCGTCATTGAGAGTCCTGTTTGAGGAAGGCGCGCACACTATCGATCAGGCCGTCGGCAATCCTGTCGGCGCGGATTTCCAGGCGGCCCTCGGCAATCGCCTGGCGGATTTCCTGTACCCGTGCGAGATCGATATCCCGACTGCTGTCGGTGGTAAAACTGTGCAGGCGGCCGGTGTCAAAGGCTTCCTTCCCAGTGGTGTCCCCGGCCGTGCCGGCTGTCCTGTCTTTGCCGTTGCCCTCGCTCACCGCCTTCGACGGTGTCAGATGGGAAATGTTGTCGATCTTCAAGGGGACTCTCCGTCGTGCTTTCTCTGGATAATCGGCGATTTCCCCGGTTTCTTTAGTTTCTGCACGTGACTGGCATCATTTTTTTCAGAGCTCGACCCGCACGCGGCCGGGGCCGCTCACCAGGGCGGATAGCACGCTCCGGTCCGGCAGTCGCACCCGCACTGACTCGCCCAGGGCGCCCCCTTCCAGCGCCCGACCTTCCCGGGCGATGCGAAAGCCGTGACCGCGGGCCTCCACGGTCACCTGCTGGCGCCGCTCCACCAGCGGCGGCGCTTTCAGCAGGTGGCTCTGCAGTACGGTGCCGGCCCCCAGGGGGCGGGTGGCCACGCGGCCGAGGACCTTTTCCCGTTCGAACACCGCGCCCCGGGGTAGCGCCCCCAGGTCCCCCCGGGCGCGGGTCAGCATGTCCGCGGTCAGCGGTGTGCCGGCCTCCACCGGCCCGGCGGTGACCCAGTAGTTGCCGGTCACCGTCACCCGGGCCTGGAGGTAGCGCACCCGCCGGCCGCCCTCTCCACAGCGCACGCCCACCGTTACCCGACCCCGGAGTTTCTGCTTGCCGCCGGGCAGGAAAGGCCGCGGCCGCTCACAGGCCGGCATCCGCGCGGTGGATGGCTGCACTTCGATGCGCACCTCCCCGCCGGGCGGCAGGCTCTGCCGCTGCAGAAAAGTGCGCACCGCCTCGGCCACCGGATCGGCGGCGCAGGGCAGGGGGAGGATTGCCAGCAGCAGGGTGCTCAGAGATTTGTGCAGGCTCATCGTCGCGACACCGGTTGCCGTTTTCGGGGATTCTAAGTGGGTTGCAAACCGGCGAACGGCGGAAATGGCTGCAAAAACCGGGTCTGTTTGTCCCTTTGGCCTGACGCCGGGCGCTTTAGTCTCCAGCCTGACCAACGAACCTTTGGAGTTCCGGCATGATCGACCGACTCGCCGCCGCGCTGAATTTCGACCGCGAGGCGCTCAACCTGCGCCACGAGCGCCAGAAGGTGCTGGCCGGCAATATCGCCAACGGGGATACGCCCAACTACAAGGCCCGCGACTTCGATTTTTCCCGGGAGCTTTCCCGCGCGATGGAGGGTGGGGAAGCCGGGAGACTGGCGCTGCGCACCACTTCGCCCCGCCACTTGGCCGCCCGGGCTTCCGGGGAGCCCGGCGTGGAACTGCTCTACCGGCTGCCGGACCAGCCCAGCCTGGACGGTAACACGGTGAACATGGACCTGGAGCGCACCAACTTTGCCGACAACTCGGTGCGCTACCAGGCGGCACTGACCATTCTCAACGGCCGTATCCAGGGCCTCAAATCGGCGATGCAGCCGGAATAACCGCGAACAGGAGAGCCCCGTGTTTTCGATTTTCCAGATCTCAGGCTCGGCCATGGCCGCCCAGGCCCAGCGCATGAATGTGACCGCCAGCAATCTGGCCAACGCCGATAGCGTGGCGGGCCCGGACGGGCAGCCCTACCGCGCCAGGCAGGTGGTGTTCGAGGCGCGCGGCCGGGACACCGGTGGCGTGGGGGGCGTGGCGGTCACCCGCGTGGTCGAGGACCCCTCGCCGCTGCGCCGCGAGTACCGACCGGAGCACCCCCTGGCCGACGAGCAGGGCTACGTGAGCCTGCCCAACGTGGAGCCGGTCGACGAGATGGTCAACATGATCTCCGCGTCCCGCTCCTACCAGGCCAACGTGGAGGTCCTCAACACCGGCAAACAGCTGATGATCAAGACCCTGACCCTGGGAGAAAGCTGATGACCGTAAGCAACGTTATCGACAGCGGCGTGCGGGATGCCCTCAACGCCACCACCTCCACCCGGAGCGATGCCGCGGACCTGCAGGGCAGCTTTATGACCCTGCTGGTTACCCAGCTGAAGAACCAGGACCCGCTCAACCCCGTGGAGAACGCGGAGATGACCTCGCAGCTGGCGCAGATCAATACCGTCAGCGGGATCGAAAACCTCAACGAGACCCTCGAGGGTATCGACGGCCAGCTGGACACTGGCCGGGCGCTGCAGGCCGCCGGGCTGATCGGCAAGGGCGTACTGGTGCCCGGCGACCGGGTGCTGGTGGGCGAAGAGGGCAGTGCCACGCCCTTCGGTATCGAACTGGGGCAGTCCGCCGAGGAGGTGACCATCACCATCCGCGACGGCAACGGCGAAGTGGTGCGCCGTTTCGAGCCCTTCGCCCTGGAGGCGGGCAGCGAGTCCTTCACCTGGGACGGGGTTATGGACGACGGCACCACCGCGCCCCAGGGTGCCTACACCGTTTCCGTGGAAGCGGTGAGCGACGGCAGGGCCCTGGACCCCGTCACTCTCAACTACGCCCAGGTCACCGGCGTGAGCCTGGACGACGGCGGCGCGCCGCTGCTGGATCTCGGCGGCATCGCCGAACCGGTTCCCCTGGACGATATCCGCCAGATTCTCTAACGCCCGGATTTTCCAACAAGCAGGAGCAAACCATGGGTTTTTCACAGGCACTCAGCGGCCTCAACGCCGCCGCCACCAACCTGGATGTGGTGGGCAATAATATCGCCAACTCCCAGACGGTCGGGTTCAAGTCCTCCGGCGTACAGTTCGCGGACGTCTACACCGGGGCCATGGCCGGGCAGGGCACCCGGGTGGCGTCGGTGCTGCAGGATTTTACCAACGGCACCCTGGAACCCACCGGGCGCGACCTGGACCTGGCGATCAACGGCAGCGGATTTTTGCGCTTTGCCCAGAACGACCAGGTGGTGTACTCGCGCAACGGCCGACTCACCCTCACCCGCGAGGGCTTCCTGGAAAACGCCCAGGGCGCCCGCCTAACCGGCCTCCCCGCCGGCGTGGGCAGCGGCGGCCAGCCGGAGGTGCTGCGGGTGCCCGCCGGCGGCATGAACGCCAATCCCACCACCGGCGTGGAGGCGTCCTTCAACCTGGATGCCACCGTCGACACGGTCGACCGCACCGCCGTGCCCTTCGACCCGGCCGACGGTGACAGCTACTCCTACGCCAACACCGGCACCGCCTACGACTCCCTCGGCGTGCAGCACACCATGACCACCTACTTTACCAAGACCGCCGACAACACCTGGGAAGTGCGCGTGGCTGTGGACGGCGCAGCCGATACCACTACCGGCCAGTTGGTCTTTGACACCAACGGCACCCTGGACGAAGCGGCCAGCACCTCCCCCGGCTACAGCTTCACCCCGGGCGGAGGCGCGGACCCGATCAACTTCGCCATCGACTTCGACGGCACCACCCAGTTCGGCAGCGACTTCGCCCTGGGCTCGCTGACCCAGAACGGTTATGCCGCCGGCGCGTTGGTGGGCATCGATTTCGACGACGCCGGTAATATCCTGGGCAAGTATGCCAACGAACAGACCCAGGTGCTGGGCACCATCGCCCTGGCCAACTTCCGCAACCCGGAGGGGCTCTCCCCCCGGGGCGACAACACCTGGGTCGAAACCGGCGCCTCCGGCCAGCCGCTGTTGGGCCTGGCGGGCGCCGGCCAGTTCGGCAAGCTGGAGTCCGGCGCGGTGGAGGTCTCCAACGTGGACCTCACCAACGAACTGGTAGACCTGATCGTGGCCCAGCGCAACTACCAGGCCAACACCCAGACCATCAAGGTGCAGGACGAGGTGCTGCAGAGTGCGGTGAACCTGCGCTAGTGCCATCACCGGGCGCCAGCGATGGGCAGGGAGAGTCGTGCCGTTCGACAGCAGCCTCGCAAAGTATCAAACAGGCCCGAATGGGCCGGGAGCTGAAAGATGGATCATATCCTCTACACCGCCATGAGCGGCGCCAGGCAGAGCATGGAACAGCAGTCGGTGGTCAGCAACAACCTGGCCAACGCAACCACCGCCGGCTTTCGCGCGCAGTTGCACGCATTGCGCGCGGTGCCGGTGCGGGGCGACGGCCTGCTGCCCACGCGGGCCTCGGTAATGGCGTCTACGCCGGGTTCGGATTTCAGCACTGGCCCGGTGAATGCCACCGGCCGCGACCTGGACGTGGCCATTCAGGGCGATGCCTGGCTCGCGGTACAGGATGCGGGCGGGGAAGAAGCTTACACCCGCCGCGGTGACCTGCAGGTGGATGCCACCGGCGTGATTACCAGCGGCGGCCGGCCGGTGATCGGCGAGGGCGGGCCCATCGTCGTGCCCCTGGGCGCCTCCCTGTCCACGGGCGCGGACGGTACCGTCAGCGCCATCGGCGCCGGCGAGGACCCGGAGGCCCTGGTGCAGGTGGGCAGGCTCAAGCTGGTCACCCCCGGCGAGGCCGGTTTGCGCCGCGGCGAGGACGGCCTTTTCCGCGCGCCGCCGGATGTCGCGGGCAACGTGGACCCGCTGCCCCGGGACGAAAGCGCAGGGGTGATATCGGGAGCCCTGGAGGGCAGCAATGTAAGTGCCGTGGAATCCATGGTGGCGATGATCGACAACGCGCGGCGCTACGAGATGCAGATCAAGGTGATCGAGAGCGCCGACGAGAACGCCCGCCGGGCGGACAGGCTTTTGTCCACTGAATAACAATCTGCCCCCCCTGTAGGAGCGGGCCATGCCCGCGATCTGCGTTGGTTGAACCCACAGGCCAATCGCGGGCAGGGCCCGCTCCCACGGGGCAATTCGGGCTATAAGAGGAGACGACGATGATCAAATCCCTGTGGACGGCCAAGACCGGCCTCGAATCCCAACAGGTCAAGATGGACGTGATCGCCAACAACCTGGCGAACACCGGCACCAACGGTTTCAAGAAATCCCGCGCGGTGTTCGAGGACCTGCTCTATCAGAACCTGCGTCAGCCGGGCGCGCAGAACGATATTCAGAACGCTCTGCCCTCGGGCATGCAGGTGGGCAGCGGCGTGAGGCCGGTGGCCACCGAGCGGCTGCACAGCCAGGGCGGCCTGGAGAACACCGGCAACTCCCGGGACCTGGCGATCAACGGCAAGGGCTTTTTCCAGGTGCGCATGCCCGACGGCGCCGTTGCCTACACCCGCGACGGCAGCTTCCAACTGGATCAGAACGGTCAGATGGTGACCTCCAGCGGCTACCCCCTGGAGCCGGCGGCGATCATCCCGGAAAACGCCCTGTCCATCACCATCGGCAAGGACGGCCTGATCTCGATCACCGAGCCCGGCTCCAGCCAGAACGTGGAGGTGGGCCAGCTGACCCTCTCCACCTTCGTCAATCCCGCCGGCCTGGAAAGCATCGGCGAGAACCTCTACCTGGAGACTACCGCCTCGGGCATGCGCAGCGAGAGCATGCCGGGCATGAACGGCGCCGGCAGCCTGTACCAGTCCTACGTGGAGACCTCCAACGTCAATGTGGTGGAGGAGATGGTCAACATGATCCAGACCCAGCGCGCTTACGAAATCAACAGCAAGGCGGTGCAGACATCCGACGAGATGCTCTCGCGCCTGGCCCAGCTGTAAGGCCGGGGCCATGTTTTTCGCGGTGAAAAAATCCCTGGTGGTGGCGCTGGCCCTGCTCGCCACCGGCTGTGCGCAACTGCCGCGCTTCTCGGTGGTGAGTGACGAGGAATGGGTGGAAATACCGCTGCCGCCGCCGGCGCAGGCCAACGGTGCCGTCTACCAGCCGGCGCGTGGCTACCGGCCGCTGTTCGAGGACCGCCGCCCGCGCATGTCCGGCGACTTGCTGACGGTGGTGTTCAACGAACAGGTGAGCGCCTCCAAGCGTTCGGCGAGCAATGCCGACCGCAGCGGCGCCGCCTCCCTGACCTCCACCGTGGTGCCGGATGGCCTCGAGAGCCTGGAGGAATACGGCTTCGATATAGAGGGCACCAACGACTTCGAGGGCGGCGGCGGCTCCCAGGCGCAGAACACCTTCACCGGCACCATGACGACCACGGTGCTGGAAGTGCTACCCAACGGCAACCTGCGGGTGCGCGGCGAAAAACAGATACAGATCAACCAGGGCGCCGAGTTTATCCGCTTCTCGGGCATCGTCGACCCGCGCGAGATCTCCGGCAGCAACACCGTGCGCTCCACCCAGGTGGCCGACGCGCGCATTGAATACGTCGGCGAAGGCTATATCGATGAGGCCCAGCAGATGGGCTGGCTGCAGCGCCTGTTCCTGAATATTTCCCCCTTTTGAGCGGCGACCATGCGACTCCTTTTCCCGATTCCGCTCCTTTTGATCCTGTCGGTGCTTGCCGGCGTCGCGCGCGCCGAGCCCCTGCGCGAGCTGGCGGATTTCGCCGGCGTGCGCGACAACCTGCTGGTGGGCTACGGGCTGGTGGTGGGCCTGGACGGCAGCGGCGACCAGACCATGCAGACGCCCTTCACCACCCAGAGTCTCAGCAATATGTTCTCGGAGCTGGGAATTACCATTCCCCCGGGCACCAACATGCAGTTGCGCAATATCGCCGGGGTGATGGTCACCGCCGAGCTGCCGTCCTTTGCGCGGCCCGGCCAGCGCATCGACGTGGTGGTGTCCTCCGTCGGCAACGCCCGCAGCCTGCGCGGCGGCACCCTGCTGATGACGCCGCTGAAAGGCGCGGACGGGCTCACCTATGCCCTCGCCCAGGGCAACCTGCTGGTGGGCGGCGCCGGCGCCGAGGCCGGCGGCTCCAGCGTGCAGATCAACCAGCAGGCGGGGGGCCGCATCAGCGGCGGCGCCGTGGTGGAGCGGGAAGTGCCCCTGGAACTGGGGCTCGGCGGCGTACTGGAACTGCAACTCAGGGAAGCGGATTTTGGCACCGCCCAGCGCGCGGTTCGCGCCATCAACAGTGAATTCGGCCAGCCGGTGGCGGCGGCGATGGATGCCGGGGCAATCCGCCTGCAGGGGCCCGACGACCCCAACGCGCGGGTCAATTTCATGGCTCGGGTGGAGCGGGTTCAGGTGACACCCAGCGAGGCTCCGGCGCGGGTGGTAATCAACGCGCGCACCGGTTCGGTGGTCCTCAACGGCCGCGTCACCCTCCGGCCGGCCGCGGTGGCCCACGGCAACCTGTCGGTGGTGATTGACACCCGCTTCGGCGTCAGCCAGCCGGCGCCCTTCGGCCAGGGCGATACCGTCGTGGTGCCGGACAGCGATATCAGCATCCGGCAGCAGCACGGTTCGCTGCAATTGGTGGAGGGCGCCGACCTGATGCAAGTGGTGGACGCCCTCAACGCGCTGGGCGCCACGCCCCAGGACCTGATGTCGATTCTCGAGGCGCTCAAGGCCGCGGGTGCACTGCGCGCGGAACTGGAGATACTGTGATGGGACCGGATTTACCACACACGGACTTCGCCCTGGATATGCAGGGCCTGGAGCGGCTCCGGCGGGGTGCCGCCGAGGACCCGGAAAACAACCTGCGCGCGGCCGCGGAGCAGTTCGAGGCGCTGTTCCTGCAGAAACTGATGCAGAGCATGCGCGACGCCTCGCCGCGCTCGGAGCTGATCGACAGCACCCGCATCCGCTTCTACGAATCCCTGTTCGACCAGCAGCTCTCCCAGCACCTGGCCGGACGGGGATTGGGGCTGGCGGAGCAGTTGGTGAAGCAGTTGTCCGATTCGTCCGCCGTCGATGAATAGAATCCCCGTAGGAGCCTGCTTGCAGGCGAACAGCTACGAAGTTCTGTTCCTTTTCGCCTGCAAGCAGGCTCCTACAGGTGCGGCTTCCCGAATGCAGCAATTAAAGAAAGAAGGTCCGCCGGCCGATACCCGAGGTGTTGGCTTTACGGAAAGGCAAGTTTGTAGGATGGGCAAAGGAGCGCAGCGACGTGCCCATCACAGGCACGGCTGATGGGCACGCTGCGCTTTGCCCATCCTACGGCTACGAACAGCCAGGGGGTTAACAGGAAGCAAACATGAGTATTTTTTCGATCGGGTTAAGCGGCCTGAACGCCGCGCAGAACGCACTCAACACCACCGGCAACAATATCGGCAACGTCTACACCCCCGGCTACAACCGCGAAATCACCCTGCTGGGCGAACGCAACGCCGGCGGCGGCGTGCAGGTGAACGACGTCCAGCGCCAGTTCGACCACTACGTCTCCGCCCAGCTCAACGCGGCCAACAGCAAGACCAGCGCGCTGGATACCTACCAAACGCAGATAGCGCAGATCGACGACCTGTTGGCCGACCGGGAGGCGGGGCTGGCGCCGCTGATGCAGAACCTCTTCTCCGCCATCGAGGACCTGGTCAGCGCGCCCGCGGACCCGGCGGCGCGACAGGGCGTGATCGGCGCGGCGGACACGCTCAGCGCCCAGTTCCGCGCCTTCGACGGCTACCTGCAGGATATGCAGGACGGCATCAACGGCCAGATCGGCGACGAGATTGCGCAGATCAACAACACCGCCGAACAGGTCGCCGAACTCAACCGCGAAATCGCCCTGGCCAAGGCCAGGACCGGCGAAGCACCCAACAGCCTGCTCAACCAGCGCGACCAACTGGTAGCCGACCTCAGCAAACGCATCGACGTGCGCCTCACCGTGCAGGAAAGCGGCACCTACAACCTGTCCATCGGCAACGGCCAGCCGATCGTCGCCGGCTCCCGCAGCTTCGGCCTGGAGGCGGTGACCGCCTCCTCCGATCCCACCCGCACCGCGGTGGGCTACCGGGATTCCGCCGGCAACCTGGTGCAGCTGGATGAGGACACCCTCTCCGGCGGCTCCCTGGGCGGGCTGCTCAGTTTCCGCCGGGAAGCCCTGGATACCACCCGGAACCAGATTGGCCAACTGGCGGTGTCCCTGGCGGGGGGATTCAACGAACAGCATCGCGCCGGTGTGGACCTGAACGGTGACCCGGGGGGTGATCTGTTCGCCGTGGGCCAGCCGCGCGCCTTCAGCGACCCCGCCAACGCCGGCGGTGCCACCATCGGCGCGGCATTCGGCGACCTGGACCAACTCACCGCCAGTGACTACGAGCTGCGGGTGACCGACGCCGCCGCCGGCGAATTCCAGGTCACCCGCCTCGACAGCGGCGAAACCTTCACCGCCACCCTCGACGGCAGCGACCAGCTCAACTTTGGCGGCGTGGTGGTGACCATCGGCGACGCTGCCACCCTGGCCGACGGCGACCGCTTCCAGTTGCAGCCCACCCGGGGCGCCGCCGGCGGCATGGAAAACCTGATCCGGGACACCGGCGAGATCGCCGCCGGTGCCGGTGGCGGCAGTGGCGACAACGAAAACGCCCTGGCACTGCAAAAACTGCAGGACGAACTGCTGGTGGGCGGCGGCGCCACCCTGAACGGCGCCTACGCGTCCCTGGTCAGCGATGTGGGCAGCCGCTCCAACATCGTCCAGGTAAACCTGGACGCCCAGCAGGGCCTCAGCGAACAGCTGCGCGCCCTGCAGCAGTCCGAATCCGGGGTGAACCTGAACGAGGAAGCCGCCAACCTGATCCGGTACCAGCAGTACTACCAGGCCAACGCCAAGGTAATCCAGGTGGGTTCCACCCTCATGGATGCCATTCTCGGGCTGCGATAAGGAGACAAATCGATGCGCGTCAGCACCGTCACCATGTACGAGCAGAGCATGAACTCCATGAACCGCCAGCAGGGCGAGTTTCTCAAGGTGGGCCAGCAGATCGCCTCCGGGCGCCGGGTGGTCAACCCCTCCGACGACCCCCAGGCGGCTTCCCGGGCGGTGCAGGTGTCCCAGTCCCTGGCGGCCACCGAGCAGTACGGCGAGGCCCGGGTGAGCGCCCGCAACGCCCTGGCCCAGGAGGAGAGCGTGCTCGACAGCGTCGGCGACGCCATCGCCAGCGCCAAGGCGCTTGTCATCCAGGCGGCCAGCGACACTCTCAGCGACGCCGACCGGGCCTCCGTGGCCAGCGAGCTGCGCGGCGTCTACGAGACGGTGATCGGGCAGGCCAACGCCGCCGACGGCAACGGCCGCTACCTGTTCGGCGGCTACCGGGACGGCAGCGAGCCCTTCGTGCGCGCCGCCGACGGCTCGGTGAGCTACGTCGGTGACGCCAGCGCCCGCCAAGTACGCATCGATGCGTCCCGGCTGATGTCGGTGGCGGACAACGGCGAGACGGTGTTCCGGAGCGTACACCCCAGCGCCGGATACGTCGCTGAAGCGGGCGGCGCCAACGCCGGCAGCGTCACCTTCGCGGGGCCCCGGGTAGTGGATGAGACCGATCCGGGCTTCGGCGGCGCCTATGAAATCGCCTTTTCGGTAACCGGCGGCAGCGCCACCTATTCGGTAAACGGCGGGCCGGCACAGCCCTACGAGGAGGGCTCGGCGATCGAATTCGGCGGCCTGTCCCTGACCCTCAAGGGCGCGCCCGCCGACGGCGACCGCATCGATGTGGACCTGGCCGAAAACATGAATACGGACCTGTTCGCGACCTTCGAAAAGGCCCTGGCAGTGCTGGAACAGCCGGCCGGCACCGATGCGGAGAAAGCCGCGCGCGGGAACACCCTGAGCACGGTGATGCGCGAGTTCGACAACAGCCTGGACAATGTACTCACCACCCGCGCCTCCGTGGGCGCGCGGCTCAACGAACTGGACGTGGTGGACTCGGTGGCCGGCAACCGCGCGCTCAACTACGAGCAGGCCCTGTCGGACCTGGTGGACCTGGATTATGTCGAGGCCATTTCCGAGTACAGCCTGCGCCAGGTGGGCTTGCAGGCGGCGCAGAAGGCCTTTGTCGATATCAAAGGCATGAGCCTGTTCGACCGGCTCTGATCCTCCCCCTGATGGGCACGCTCCGCTTTGCCATGCTCGCGTCCGTAGGATGGGCAAAGCGGAGCGTGCCCATCAAAGTTTCGGGGTTCAGTTCCGGCTTTTGTGCCATGTTTGATCGGGTAAAGTGGCCCCCCGTCAAGACAGGTTTTGCAGGAGTAAAAATCTGTCAGGCAAATAAAATAAAGAGCTGGTAGAACACATCTGCTTCTATCGCTTGCTCTGATCGACCCTATTCATACAGCAGCCCGAGCCCAAGCCTTGTCGGCGGAGAAGCGCGAACGGGCGCCGGCGCCCGGCTTCGACCTCACCACCCTGCACACCATAGAAATCACTGAATTTCCTCGGAGGGGGTTATCTCCCGGTTGGCGCTTATGTCATTAATTTTCACGTGAATGGCACAAGAAACCTAATCTGCAATTGGTGTGAGTCGAGATGCTGCATAGCATGGTGGGTTTTTCATGTGCTGCCTCGCACAAAGCTTGCCGAATTTTAATGATTTATGCGCATTATCGAAATTTTTCCAAGTTATAGAACTCGTGCGTAGTTTGGAAATCTTGTCCGGGCTGATTATGGTATGGTCATATTATATTAGATATTATCTGTCTTCCTATCTTAGTGAAATCTAGTTTCTTTGCACGGTTGTACTAAATAAAAACATTCACCAACGGGTTTTGTCCGCTTTAGGCGTGTGTTGTCTAACCCCTGACAAAAGCGAGAAGCATATTATGATGATGAGAAATATAATCTGGCGGCTGGGGTCGCTGACAGTTTTACTTTCATGTGCTCAACTAAGTTGGGCCATTGATGATGGGATCTATACCATCACGTCCAAATACAGTGAAAAGTTGGTAGAGGTGGGATCCGCCGATACCGCCGATGGGGCAAACGTTATCCAATGGTCTGCAAATGGAGGCGCCACCCAGCAGTGGGAAATTTCTAATGTAGGGGGCGATGACTATTCCGTCGTTAACGTGAATAGTGGGAAGGCCATGGAGGTGTACGACTTCAGCACCGCAGATGGCGGCAATGTGGTCCAGTGGGAATACTGGGGGGGTGAATCACAAACGTGGACTATCACTGATCAGGGCGATGGCTATTTTAGTTTTATCAATAAACACAGTGGCAAAAGTCTCGACCTGTTAGATTGGGATACCTCTGATGGCGCAAACATTGCGCAGTGGGAATGGTGGGGTGGCGACACCCAGTTGTGGGCACTTGATCTTGTCGGGGGCAACAACCCCAACCCAACAAGTGTGACGCTTGAAGAGGAAGGTGGCTTTTGTGACGTAGATGGTAGCGTCGACACAAATCACTCCGGCTTCAACGGTAGCGGTTTTGCTAACACTGACAACAACATCGGTACCGGGATCACCTGGGAAGTCGAGATTGGTCAGGCCGGCAGCTACACTTTGCAATGGCGCTATGCTAATGGTGGTGCGAGTGGACGTTTTGCTGATGTGCTTATTGATGGTGAGCTTCAATACACCGGACTAACTCAGGCCACCACAGGTGGATGGACAAACTGGAGTAACAGCGAAGCCGTCGAATTGTGGCTGGACCAAGGCAGCCACACAATTCGTCTGCAGGCTACCACTGCTGAGGGGCTGGGCAATATCGATAGCTTGACCGTAACTGGCAGCGCCGTCAGCGTCGGTGATTGTTCCGGCTCCGGCGGTGTGAAGAACCCCCCGGAAAAGAGTGCGGGTTGCGGCAACCCCCTATCGCTTACGAACGGTAGGAACACCATTATTAGCAGTGGTATAGAGCGCGAATACTTTGTCACCCTTCCCTCTAATTACGATCCTAATGAACCTTACCGCTTGTTTTACGTTTCGCACGGTTTAGGTGGGGTTGGCGAACATGTCTATAATACTGACTTCTTAAACTGGTTTGGCTTAAGGACCCAGGCGCTCAGGGATAATGTCCCGGCGATTTGGATCGCGCCGACAGCCATCGATCGGTGGGATCAACGCGATCATCCTTTATTTGATGACATCACTAATTTCATAAAAAATAGCCTGTGTGTTGATACCACGCGGGTATTCGTCTCGGGCATGAGCTTCGGGGGGATGATCTCTTATTCACTGTCCACCAATCACCAGGACGTAATCCGCGCAGGTTTCGGGATGTCTCCCGCGAACTTCAATATTTGGTTGCCCAACCCAAAACGCACTGAACCCATCGCCTGGATGCAGACAACCGGCATGGCCGACTCCATCACTCCTTGGGATGCTGGCGGCGGACGCGGTGCGAAGTACATCGCTTTGGAGAAAGCGCGCGATAACGGATGTAACGTGCCAAACGACATTGAAACCTGGGTTCCAGGAAGTCCCTCCCAGCATTTATGCGTTAATATGGAAGGCTGTGATGAGGGTTATCCCGTGAAAGTCTGCACCTTCGATGGAGGTCACATTCACGACCATCGGGAGCCCGGCGCGGCTGAATCCTGGATTCCCGCAGAGGCTTGGGATTTCTTTATGCAGTTCTGACCAAGCGAACAGGATCGACCTGTGAGGTTGATCGCTTTGACTATTGAAATAGCCCTGGCCATTTGGTCGGGGCTATTTCAAATGCTGCGCAATAAACGCGTATCTCAATCGGATTCCCTGGCGAAGAAGATCGCCGCCTATACGAACACAGGGCTTTGACTCCACTTCCCAACAACACTAGAATGCGCTCCCTGCATCAGGTGCCTGCTCGACCCTCTCTCGCCCGGGCGGTCTGGAGCAGGATAAGCGGGAAGTGTGGTGCGTTGTAACCACTCCATTGGAATGCAAGAGTCGTTACAACAAAACCTCCGCTGCCCCCGCAACGGTAAGTGAATCCACCGGATTCACAAGCCCGAAACCGGCCTGTTGGGAAAACACGGTTTTGCCATTCGTACAGTATCTGTGACGATGAAGCGGAGGGCTTCTGAGTGCGGTCTGTACTCGCATTCTTTTTCGGGTTCCGTCGACCTGTCATTCCTCTTCTCGCCGTGAAACAACACGTTTGAGGAATAATAATGAGAAGGGCTCTTTTATTTCGATGGCTATCCCTCGCCGCCGTCAGCCACACCCTGGAAGTCGGTGGACGCTGCGCGTTTTATAGCCTCATATTCCGACTGGTCGAGACAGCTTAATGTATCGCTTTCTCAGGGTGACCGTTATCCGCCCCTACTACCCGCTACTGTTGGGTATCCTGTTGCTCTCCTGCACCCTGCTCAGCCATGCGTCGGATCGCCAGCTACTGGTGCTGGTCTCACAGCGCAATGCCGAAACCATCGCCGAGGCGGCACAGCAGTTTGACCGGCGCCACCCGGGTTATCGCATCGTCGCCCGCAGCGACGCCCAGCTTCGGGAAGTGCCTGCGACGGAGATCAAACAACTTATCGCTGGCAGCGATTTGGTATTGGGAGTGGGGCTGTACGGTGCCGCCGTGGCGGAACTGGAACTGTGGTTTGGCCGTACGGGAACACCGCTGCTGATTATGAACAGCGATCACCGACTGCTCAGGCACAGCCGCCTCGGCGGCCGGCCGGTGTTCAACGACGACGAGCAATTGCGCCACATCGCCGGCATCCAGCCCAGCAAGAATTTCCACCAGGTGCTGGACAAGCTAGTGTCGGAATACCCCGAACAGGCGGACTGGATTACCGCCCGCCGCTATTGGCAGGCGGGGGGCAGCGCCAATACCGCCAACCTGTTTGCCTGGGCTTTCCGATTTCTCGGGGCCGATATTGCAGTACCCGGCGCCGAGCCGGTGCCGCGGTTGCGCTGGCAGTTCGGCGGCGAATTCAGCACGGAGCTGCCGCCCATCCCCAGCGATAGACCGGTACTGGTAATGCTGGACCACGCGGGTGGCGACCGACCGGCGGACAACGCTTTGCTGCAGGAGATATGCCGCCGTGCTGCGGAACAAATCGGTCATCAGTGTCTGGTGGGCCTGTCCTACTGGGGTGAGGCGGGTGTGGAAGCGGCGCGCGCGCTGGCGCCCCTGAAATCCAGGCTCAGCGCGGTGGTAATGCTGCAGGACTTCGTTATCGGCGGGGGGGAGGGTCGGGAAAAAGTGACCGACGCCCTCACCCGCCTCAATGTCCCGGTACTGAAAGCCATCAAATTACGGGACCGCACCGCTGCGGAGTGGCAGCTCTCTTCCGACGGCATGGCCCGGGACAAGGTCTACTATCAGGTGGCCATGCCGGAACTGCAGGGCGCTGGTCAACCGCTGGTGATTGCCACCGCGGGGAAACAGGTGGACGATCCGCTCACCGGCATCCGCATCCAGCCCATTGGCGGGGTGGACGACGGGATCGACACCCTGCTGTCCCGCATCGGTAAATGGCGCCACCTGCAGGTCACTGTCAACCGAGACAAGCGTATCGCCATCGTCTACTACAACCACCCGCCGGGGCGCCACAATATCGGCGCCGACAACCTGGACGTGCCCGCCTCCCTGTGGCAGATCCTAAATCGCCTCAAGGCCGAAGGTTACCGAACCGGCGAGCTGCCTGAATCCGCGGAAGCATTGCTGGACATGATGCAGGACCGGGCCATCAACCTGCCCAACAATGCCGATCTCCTGGAGCAGATGGCGCCCAATATCCAGCGCATGTCCGCCGACCGGTACCGGCGATGGTTCGAGACTCTGCCCACCACCGTGCAGCGGGAAATGGTCGACGGTCCCTTCGGCCTCCTGCACGAGCAGCTCCGGCACGCCGTAGAGGCGGGCAAGCCCCAATTTGCCGCCAACTCCCTGAACCACACCGTGGAGGAAATGCGCCACCTGCTGGAGGGTGTGGATCATCCGGGCCGCGGCCGCGCCCTCGCGCTGCTGGAACAACTGGAAAGCTGCTATCGCCGGTCCATTGATCAGCCAGACAACCCCTGCTGGGAGGAGGCGCTGAAGCTCATTGACGCCCTGCGGCAGACCGGCATAGAGGGCCTGGGCGGCTGGGGAGAGATTCCCGGCAAGGTGATGACCTACAACGGCGAAATACTGCTGCCGGGGTTGCGCTTTGGCAACGTTTTTATCGGCCCGCAACCGCCCCGGGGCTGGGAGATCAACGAGGAGCTGTTGCATGCCAACCTGGCGTTTCCCCCGACTCCCCAGTACCTGGCGTTCTACCACTATCTGCGCGACGAGTTTAAGGCGGATGCCATGGTGCATCTGGGGCGCCACTCCACCTACGAGTTTCTGCCCCGGCGCGCCGTGGCCCTGGCCGCGGACGACTACGCCCGCATTATCGCCAGCGACATACCTGGCATTTACCCCTACATCGTCGACGGCGTCGGCGAGGGTATTCAAGCCAAGCGCCGGGGGCTGGCGGTGATGGTGGATCACCTCACGCCGCCGCTGGAGCACACCCCGCTGTACGACGACCTGCTGCAACTGCGCCAGTTGGTAGAGAGTTTCGAGGTCAACCACGATGCCGGCAATCCAACCCTCACCAGCCGGCTGGTCCAACAGATTCGCGACAAGGTGGATGCCCTGGAACTGAGGGACGAACTGGCGCAAGCCATGTCCGCCGAACTGGCGGTGATGGGTATCGGCTTCGATGAGGTGGACGACGACATGCTGGTGCATGAGGTGGGCCACTACCTCACCAGCCTGCAGGAACGCTTTATGCCTCTGGGGCTGCATGTCTTCGGCAGAGACTGGGACGAGAATGCCGTCGCCATGATGCTCGACTCCATGGCGCCGGATAGTGACAGCGAACGGGTGCAGTGGCGAGAGTTGCTAACCCGGTCACCGGCAGCGGAAATGGGCGCTCTGCTCCTCGGGCTGGACGGTGGCTTTATCGCCCCTGGTCCAGGCAACGATCCCATTCGCAGCCCGGAAAGCCTGCCCACCGGCCGCAATTTCTACGCCCTGGACAACAGCCTGATTCCCAGCCCGGTGGCCTGGGAACTGGGCCGGGAAATGGCCGCCGACGCCCGCGCCAGCAACCCGCAAAATCCTGACAAACGGGAGGCCCTGGTGCTCTGGGCGTCTGACGTGGTGCGTGACGAGGGGGTGATGATCGCCTTCGGTCTGGATATGCTGGGGTTGAAACCGGTGTGGAACAGCCGTGGCCTGGTCAAGGGCCTGGAACGGCAACCGCTCGCGGACGGCCGGGTTCGGCGAGACGTGGTGTTCACCACCTCCGGTCTGTTCCGGGACCTGTACAGCCGCCAGATGGCGCTGCTCGACCAGGCAGTGCTCATGGCCCTGGACGCCAGCGCCGATGCCATCGTCCGCGACTACCCGGCTCTCACCCTGGCGTTGCAGGAGGCCCTGCAACCCTTGCGGGAATCGGGACTCTACGGCGGGCAACAGGGCGGCAGCGAAAGCCTGGATCAGAACCAGGTGGCCGCCCACTGGGTGAAACAGGCGCAGGATTTACTGGTCGGCGGCCACGCCG
Organism: Microbulbifer sp.; assembly: GCF_051659245.1. Lineage (NCBI taxonomy): Bacteria > Pseudomonadati > Pseudomonadota > Gammaproteobacteria > Cellvibrionales > Microbulbiferaceae > Microbulbifer > Microbulbifer sp. Next base: position 40,451 of record NZ_JBOFOC010000025.1, on the reverse strand, counting down.
CGGCGGAAGCCGGTGCGCTGGCTAGCCTCCGTGTCTTCGGTGACGCCCCCGGCAGCTACGGCGCCGGGGTCAACCGGCTGGTGGACCGCTCTGGCGCCTGGCAGCAACGGCAGGAACTGGCCGAGGTCTATTTGCGTCGGCTGGGCCACAGCTTTGGCCGCAACGGTGGCGATGGTGGGTTTTTCGGCGCGCCGGTGGAGGGCGTGTTCCGCACCGTGCTCGGTGACGTGGAAAACACCTACCTGGGTCGTTCCAGCAACCTATACGGTCTGATCGACAACAACGACGCCTTCGACTACCTGGGCGGCCTCAGCCTGGCGGTGGAAACCCTCACCGGTAAACCCCCCAACAACTACGTGCTCGACCACGCCAATCCAGGAAAAACCCTCGTCCGGCCCCTGTCCCTCGCCCTGCGCCAGGAACTGCGGAGCCGCTACCTCAACCCGGAATGGCTGAAAGGACTCATGGCCCACGGTTACGCCGGCGCTCGCACCATGGGCAGCGAATTCCTGGAGTATCTGTGGGGCTGGCAGGTGACCAATCCCGCCCTGGTGGGGGACTGGGCGTGGCAGGAAGTGAAGGATGTCTACGTGGACGACCGCTACGGCCTGCAACTGGATGAATTCCTGGAGGAAGGTCACAACGTTCATGTAAAGAGCAATATGCTGGCTATTATGCTGGTAGCCATCCAGAAAGATTTCTGGAAGGAAGATGCCGCCACCACCGCTCAACTTGCCGGGGAGTTCACTGCACTGGTGACCGCCCACGGCCTGCCCGGCAGCGGCCATACCACACCGGACCACCCGCTGTTCCCCTGGCTGGAGCAGCACCTTGCACCGGACCAGCAGGAGTCCCTGAAAGCGGTAGTGGCGCGTGCCCAATCCGAACCGGAACAGCGCAGAGAAACGCACCGGCTGACGGAAGTCGAACTGGAAGAGCCGGAAGACCTGCAGGCCCAACCACCTCAATCCAGTGACGACCGGCCAAGCGAGCCGCCCGCCGCCGATGATCGCCAGCGAAGCAACGGGTCAAACCCGGCAAGCCACTGGGCCTGGCTGCTCCTGGCAGCTTCCATACTGATTATCGCCGCCGGTTTCTACCGGGCGCTGGCCCATTCAAAAGGAGGAGAATCACCATGATCCACGGACTCACCCTGGGCATTCTTCACCAGATTGTCGGCTGGCTGCTGTACCCGGTTATTGCCGGCCTCGGCCTGGCCCTGCTGCTGACCCTGTGGGAATTGGGCATCGCCCTGGCGGAACGCACCGCCACCCTGGCCCGCTACCGCAACGGCGAGGCCGCCCGCTTCGAGGGCTACGCCTTGCGCCGGCTGGAGCGGGCGGACCTGCTGGCCCGCAGCGGTCCGATTCTCGGCCTGATGGGCACCCTGATTCCCCTCGGTCCTGGACTGGTGGCACTGAGCTCCGGCAATATCGACATCCTCGCCACAGCGCTGACCGTGGCCTTCGACACCACGGTGATCGGCTTGCTGGTGGGATTGGTGGCCTACATGATCGGCCGGGTGCGCCGCCGCTGGTACGAATCCGTCTGGCAAACCCTGGAAGTGGCCCACCGTGAACACATTTAATCCGCGCCCCGCCGGCGGCCGCGGCAAAACCCGGTCCTGGAAACGGGGGCATTTCAGCGAGGTGGACAGCGATCCGCTATCCGGCTTCGCCAACATCATGGATGTGATGCTGGTGTTCGCACTGGGCCTGCTGATCGCCCTCATTGCCCAGAGCCGCGAACTGCGCCAGCATTTCCAGCTGGAAGACAAAGTGGATATCCGGCAGGGCAGGGAACTGATCGAGGCTCCGGCGTCCATTCGGAAAGCCCTTGATGGCAATGGCGAGGGTATGGAAAGTCTGGGTAGGGTTTACCGCGATCCGGAGACCGGGAAATTGATTTTGATTGGCGGGGAGTAGTAACGAAAAGGCACGAAAAGAAAAGGCGAAAAGGGGGCGACCCCTTTTGGGACCCTGTGCTCGGGTGAGTTGGACGCAATGTGCTTGACACACCGCTCCGGCTCCAGCTCTTTACTATGGCGGTAGTACACTGACGTACCACACCTACCGAATGGATGCCTTTCTTGGCGTGGCCAGTATTGTCTAGTGTCCATCAAGTCTCCGAGTCCTTCTTGTGTAGTACCGGCAGTACTATACAAAACAGGTCCAGAATTCACGTAGGAGTGCGATTTTCTGGGCCAAATATAACCACAAAGAAGAGGGCGGAGTTTTTCTACTGCCTCGTTAGCTGCCGAAGTTACCGGTCAATGGCGTCATGTCTGCCATCGCGCAGAACGCCCGTTCTAGTTCATCAGCCTTTTCCTGGGCATTAATATCCCGAAATGGGATATTTCAAAAGATGTATTAAGTTGGAATGTCCAGTTTCGAAGCCCAGCTCAGGAGGCAGGATAATGTCGCAAGAATCATCCAAACCAGATAAAACACCGCTCGAAGTCGATTTGATGCACTTCGATGATGACTTTGTTGAATTTGCTGATTATTGCTCTTTTATGTGCGATGCATTTGCCTGTTTGGCTATGAGGGAAGATTATTTAGGTGGAAACACGGCTGGCGGGATTATTCGTTACAGTAGCCGGATAAAACGTCGAGTGGAAGTATTAAAGGAAGACTTAGGGAAAATATATGAGAAGGCCTATCGAATCCGGAAGATTGGGTAGGTTGCAAACACCATTAATAATATGATTCAAATTGCACTTTCGGAAACGATTTTGTTTGTTTTCGTAGGTGGTGATTACATAAGTGGAGGAGAAACATGTCGAAATCGAAAGGTTCTCAATCTCTAACCGGTACAATATTCGCTACACTTCCTGACAGGAACAGCGTTGTGATTCTTGATCTCAAGACAATGAAAATAACCAGCACAATTTCTGTTGGTTACACACCTTATGGAGCAGTGTCAGCTTTTGACGGAAAAAAAGTTTATGTATCGAATTCCGGAAGTGACTCGGTCTCAGTTATTGATATTGCCTCAGCAACAGTTACTCACGAGATTTCGGTTGGACGGCGTCCCTGGGATTTAGCGATTCACCCTGATGGGTCAAAAGTATATGTTGCCAATATCGTTGACGGAACGATCTCAGTAATCGATGTCGATAGTCATGCGGTGGTTGATACGTTTCCGGTCAAGAATTACGGTGGAGCAAACGATATAGCTTTTGCACCAAACGGAACACGTCTCTACGTGACTAGCTTATTTAGCGGGTATGTAACCGCGTTCGATACCAAAGATAACACGATAGTCGGTACGACTAGATTCGGTAACTATGTTCTTGGGATAGCAGTAAGTCCTCTAACTCATGAGTTGTTCGTGACCAACTACGGAACAAACGGGAAATCGTCCGATACGGTTTCAGTCATAGATCCCGATACTTTTTCTGTGACAAGAGACATTAAAGTCGGGACCCAGCCAGGATGTGCCTTCTTCTCTTCAGATGGAAAAACTGTATATGTTACGAATGAGAACAGTGCTACCGTATCTGTAATTGACGCGGCTTCATATTCGGTGACAAAGACCATAGCGGTTGGTGAAGGCCCGCGGTACATCTGGATTCGAAACGATGACTCGGTTGCTTGTGTGACAAACGAGTATTCAAAAACACTATCCATAATTGACCTGTCTTCAAACACTGTAGTCGAAACGAGACCTATTGACGGAGGACCGGTTGGCGTGACTATGTTGCCATCCAAAAAAGAAGCGGGTATCACAATAAGTCAGGTTACATCTCCTACTACCCAGCGGTTATTTGCTGTTACGTACGGTAAAGGGAAGTTCGTTGCAACAGGTTCAGACGGTCAGACAATATATAGCACAGATGGTCTACACTGGAAATTGAATCCGCCACTACCATACACCCAATTTCTATACCTTGATAACGTGGCTTACAACGGAGCTGAGTTCATGATCACAGGGAAAACAGCTTCAAGCAGGAAACCAAACTTCTTTTCCGGTTCGAACGGAACTAACTGGGATGGTCACATAGTTGATGGTATATATTCTGCTATTGCGTGGGGTAACAACGTTTTTGTAGCAGTTGGATCATATGGCGGCGTACATGGGAAAGGTGTATATATCGCTACAACCACTAAAAACAATGGTTGGAAGGTGTTTAAAGATGCTTCTGGGACCTCACTTCAAAGTGTAACGTATGGTAACGGAAAATTCGTTGCAATAGGTTCCCACGTTCGTATTAGCACTGACGGTTTGAATTGGGCTAGTTACGATACAGGCTTTTATCCTTCGCTTGTAGATATATGCTGGAGTCAGAAAAACGGGATGTTCGTCGCGGTTGGGCAGTTAGGATTGATCATAACAAGTCCGGATGGGATTTCATGGACTGTGCAGTCCTCAGGTACACAGAAAACTCTGATGGGCATCTGTTGGGATGAGAGCATTATGGAGTTCGCTGCGGTTGGTGACGGCGGTATTGTTCTTACTAGTCCCGACGGAGCTACCTGGACTTCGCAACTCTCACCGGTGTCTGTTGATCTATATGGCATAGTGTCCGCTGACGAACAATTTGTTGTAGTTGGTGAGAACGGTGTCATATTACAAATGGTAATTACAAAGTAGATTCACCTTTAAAAAACCAGGGATTCAACACGGGCTCTTCGTAATGGTGGCTCCCCGTCATTTTGGCATCTCGGAGGATGGGGTCACCTGGACTGTTTCGGAGTTCGACTTCGGAGATAACTTCGGAGAGGCTCTTCCGGCTCAGCTTACGGAAACGGGACTTTCGTTTCTTACTTATTTAATAGGCGTCGTCTCCCTTGACCGCTACTACAGTGGCGCCAGCGCCTCCACCAACTGCTGCAGGAACCCGAGCCCCTGGCCGAACAGCTGCTGCAGAAATCGCCCGAAGTCCGTCATCAACGTCAGCAGCAGAAACAGCCCCAGGGTCAGCGAGGTGGGAAAACCCACGGAGAAGACGGTGAGCTGGGGTGCGGAGCGGTTGAGAATGCCCAGCGCCAGGTTGACGATCAGCAGCGCCGCTACCGGCGGCAGCGCCAGCAGCAGGCCGGACGCGAAAATGGTGCCGCCGTAGCGGACCAGCATGTCCAGGCCGCCCGGGGCGAGTCCCACGTAGCCGATGGGCAGGATGCGGAAGCTGCCGGCCAGTATATCGATGGCGATCAGGTGCCCGTTGACCGCCAGGAACATCAGCAGGGTGATCATATGCAGCAGCCTCGAGAGGACCACGGTGTTGACGCCGTCCGGGGTCACGAAGGTGGCGAAGGCCAGCCCCATCTGCAGGCCGATATATTCCCCGGCGGCCTGTACCGCGCTGAACATCACCCGCAGGGCCAGGCCCATGGCTGCGCCTATCAGGGTCTGCTCCACCATGATGCCGAGTCCCGCCCAGGACCACACCGGCGCCGCCGGCAGCGGCGGCAGGCCGGGCGCCACGGCGGCGCTGAGCAGCACCGCCAGCCCTATCTTGACCCGAGCCGGCACGGCGGTGTGGCCGAGCAGCGGCGCCGCCATAAAGAAGGCCGAGAGTCGCATAAAGGGCCACAGGAAGGTCACCAGCCAGGCGTGCAGTTGCGCGAAGGTGATTTCTACCACCGCTCAGGAAACCAGGAAGGGGATATTCTGGAACAGGGTGCGGGTGTAGTCGGTGATCAGCTCCAACAGCCAGGGTCCGGCGACCACCAGGACGGCGAAAACCCCCAGGATCTTGGGAATGAACGACAGCGTCATCTCGTTGATCTGGGTGGCTGCCTGGAACAGGCTCACCAGCAGTCCGATCAGCAGGGCGGCGATCAGCATGGGCGCGCCCAGGTAGAGGGTGACCATCATGGCCCGGTAGGCGATGTCCATTACGGTTTCCGGGCTCATATGAAAAAGCTCTCTGCCAGGGACCCGACAATCAGCTGCCAGCCGTCCACCAGCACGAACAGCATCAGCTTGAAGGGCAGGGAAATGGTGGCCGGTGGCACCATCATCATGCCCAGTGCCATCAGCACGCTGGCCACCACCAGGTCGATAATCAGAAACGGAATGAAAATGGTGAAGCCGATCTGGAAGGCGGTTTTCAGTTCACTGGTGACGAAGGCCGGCAGCAGTACCCGCAGGGGAAGCTCCGCCGGACTCTGCACGTTTCCCACCTCCGCCAGCCGGGCGAACAGGGCGATGTCCGGCTCGCGGGTCTGCGCGAGCATAAACTCCCGCAGCGGTTGACTGCTCCGCTCCAGGAACTGGTCGAAGCTGATTTCCTCGTTGGCCAGGGGCTGCCAGGCCGTCTCGCGAATCTCTTCAAGCACCGGGGACATCACGAAAAAGGTGAGAAATAGGGAAAGCCCCAGCAGCACCTGGTTGGGCGGCGCTGCCTGGGTGCCCATGGCGGTGCGCAGCAGGCTGAGCACGATGATGATGCGCGTGAAGCAGGTCATCATCAGTAGCACCGCGGGAATAAAGGCCAGGCTGGTGAGAAGCAACAGGGTCTGTAGCTTGATCGACCACTGCTGCCCACCGCCGGTGGTGGGCTGGCTGACGATACCGGGCAGGGCCTCCTGGGCCCAGGCACCGGCGGCCGGCCACATCAGAGCCAGCGTGACAACCAGAAGAACCGGCGGCCGGATCACGACCGTCTCCCGCCGAGATTGTGCGCGAGCGCCCGGGCGAAGCGGTTGGCGAAACTGCCGTCGCCCGGCGCGGTACCCGGCGCGACTGGCCGCTCCGGCGCCGGCAGTTCGTGCAATTTGCTGACACTGCCGCCGCCCACGCCCAGCACCAGCCAGGTACCTTCCAGTTCCATCACCACCACCCGCTCCCGGGCGCCCACCGCGCGGCTGGCGATCACCTTAAGGCCCGGGTCGGAGGCGCCCTGTACGCGCTGCGGGCCGAGCCGCCGGAGCAGCCAGCCGCACAGCAGGATCAGCGCCACCATCGCCGCCAGCACCAGGGCGGTCTTGCCCAGTGCGGCCATGCCCGATACGGCCTCGGCGCTGTTGGGGGTTGCCGGATTCATCGATTGAGCTTGTGCACCCGTTCGTAAGGGGTGACGATTTCGGTGATGCGGATGCCGTACTTGTCCTCCACGACCACCACCTCGCCCTGGGCGATCAGGTAGCCGTTGATCAGGATATCCATGGGCTCGCCGGCGAGGCCGTCGAGTTCGATTACCGAGCCCTGGGCCAGTTCGAGTAGCTGCTTGATGATGATGCGGGTGCGGCCCAGTTCCACGCTGAGCCGCACCGGAATGTCCATCACCATTTCCAGATCGCGGGGGGCGGCGGTGCCCGCGCCCTGCTCCAGGGGCCTGAAGACCTGCTCGCCGGCATTGCGGGCAGCCGCGGCGGTGTCGTCGTCCGCCGCCGCTTCCCCTTCCATCCGCGTTTGTTCCGCCAGGGCGTCCGCCCAGATATCGGACTCCCCGTCGGCGGGCTGTTCGGCCACGGCCACGTCGTCGTTCAGATCGGGTTCATCGGCATCACTCATCGCTCGGATTCCTCATTTTTCGGCGTAGCTCCCTTGATGAAATGGCCGGCAACCGTTGCCGCCCGCGCGCCGCTGTGCTCGATCACCCTGGATACGCGCAGGGCGCGCTGCCCGTTGCGGCTGCCGTACTCGCATTCCAGTACCGGCACGCCGTCCACCCGTGCGGTGACAGTGTCCGGCAGGTCGATGGGCAGTACGTCGCCGCGCTTCAGGTTCATCACCGCGGCGATGCGGCTGGGCAGGCTGACGAATTCCGCCACCAGTTCCACTTCGGACTGGCGGATCTCGCCGGCCATGCGCCGGTTCCAGGTCTGGTCGCCGGCGTCGCGGCCGTCCGCTACCGGGTTGGTGAGCAGGTCGCGCAGCGGCTCGATCATCGAGTAGGGCATGCAGATCTGGAATTGATCGGACAGGCTGCCCACCTCCAATTGAAAGGTGGTGTTGACGATGATCTCGTTGGGAGAGTTGGTGATATTGGCGAACCTGGCCTGGAGTTCCGAGCGCAGGTAGCTGATGTCCAGCGCGTACACGGATTTCCAGGAGTCTTGGTAGGCATTGATGGCCAGTTGAAGTATGCGCTGGATAATGCGCTGCTCGGTATTGGTGAACTCCCGCCCCTCGGATTTGGTGACGAAGCGGCCGTCGCCGCCGAACAGGCTGTCCACCACCATGAACACCATACTGGGCGGAAACACTATCAGGCCGGTGCCGCGCAGGGGCCTCATGCTGATCAGGTTCAGGTTGGTGGGTACTGGCAGGTTGCGGGCGAAGTCCTTGAAGCTCTGGTAGCGCACCGAGTCGACGGTGATGTCGGCGCTTCGCCGGATCAGGTTGAACAGGGCGACCCGGAAGTGGCGCGCGAACCGCTCGTTGATGATGTCCATGCTGTGCAGGCGTTCGCGGATCACCCGCTGCTGGGACACCGGGTCGTAGGGGCGCACCTGGGGCTTGGCGCTCGCGGTGTCCGCGTCGTCGCCGTCGCCCGGGCCATGGAGCAGGGCATCGATTTCTTTCTGCGAGAGCAGATCGTCCTGGGCCATGTGTGGATCCGTTACTGCACGATGAACTCGGTGAAGAGCACGTCCTCGACCAGGAGTTCGGGCTGGGGGTGGGCCATCGGTTCGGAGAGCGCGGCGAGAATGCCGGCGACCAGCTCCCGCTTGCCTTCCGGCGTGGCCAGCTTCTCCGGGCTCTGCGCCGAATGCAGGAGCAACAGCCGGCTGCGCACCTGGGGCATGTGCTCCAGCAGGAATTCCCGGGTTTCCTTGTTCCCCACCTGCAGCGACAGGCCCACATACAGGAGCCGGCTGCTGTAGGGTTTCCCCTGCAGGTTGACGGTGAACGGATCGATTTTCACGAAGGTTGGGGGGCCGCTGGGCAGAAGAGCACCTTCTCTCTCTTCTTCCACGGCGGCGGCGCCGTCGTCGCTTTCCCTGTCCCCCAGCAGCAGGTACAGATTGATGGCGACCAGTGCGGTGACCAGTATCCCTGTCGGGATCGCCAGCCACAGCCATCTGTACGATTTGCTGGAGGTCTCTGCCATCGACTCGCGCCTTTGCCCGGAAATTCTCAGTTGGGCGGAGAGTATGCCTCTACCGGAGGGTTGGGGATTCGAAGAAAAAGCCACTGTATTGAGCCTATCTCGGCGTATAGACTTTCCGGAGAGGTGACGCTGGGTCGAGTTGATGGTCGGATACAAATTGGCTGAGCCAAAACTGAAAAAATTATTTCAGGAGTCCCTGTAGGATGGGCAAAGCGCAGCGTGCCCATCAGCGGCGCCTGAAGATGGGCACGTCGCTACGCTCCTTTGCCCATCCTACAAAGAAGAAGCGGCTTAACTAAGTGCCATTCCTTCCGGAGCCCTGGGGCGGTGCGCATGGCGCACCCTACGAATACAAAAGTGGCCTAACTCAACCGCTGCGCTCTCGTCCTCATATTCGGACTTCTCTCCTCAGGCATAGAGGTCCACGCCGCCGGTTGCGGGTGCAACTGCCACATGAGTGGGTGGTACGGCCTTGCGCCCGGTTTCCGTGTCGCCGGCCGGCCCTTCGCCGTGGCTCTGGCCGGCGGCTTCCCGCTGTCCGGACTGCTGCCGCTGTTCGCCCACACTGGCCTCACCGAGGGCGATGCCCTGCTGGGCCAGGGCTTCGCGCAGCTGTGGGATGGCCTGTTCCACCGCGCCGCGCACTGCGGCGTGGGCGGAGAAGAACTGTGCCTGGGCACCCTGGTCGTCCACCTTCAGGTTCACCGACAGCGGGCCCAGTTCGCGCGGGTTGAGGCGCAGCTTCATCCGATCCTCACCGCGCTGGACCAGTTCGACCACTTGCCGGCCGAGTTCCTGCTGCCAGGGTTGGCTGGCCACCGGGGCCTGCAGGGTGGCCTGCGGGGCGCTGGTTCGGGGGGCCTCCGGCGCGGGGGCCGCGGCCGGTCCGCCGGAACTGGCGGCGGTGTTCGCCGGGGGGGCTTCCGCCGCTGTGCCGCCGGGAACGACGGGAGGTTCGGCGGGGGCCGGGTTCGTGATCGCGCCGGCGGCGGCGCTGTCCGCCGCCTGGAAGCCGGTATTCCGGGTGGTGCCCGGAGCGACTGGGGTGGATGCGGGCGCCGGTTCCGCGTCGGTCGGGGCACGTTGGTGACGGTCGTCTCCGCGCGGGGCCTGCGCCCTGCCTCCGGGGATGGGTGAATCCGACCGGGGCGGGAGGCTTTCTCCGCCGCCCGGGTTGGTGACGGCGGCAGTGGTAACCGGGGCCGCGGGGGCGGTATCCGCGCCCGCGGTTTCCCCGTCGTCCTGTTTTGGGGCGGCGTCTTCGGGGGTGTCCTCCGGTGCAGCGGCCGGAATGTTGCCGGCGCGAAGCGGGTCGGCGGTGATATCCCGCGGGGCGATTTCTTCTGCCGCCGGCCGGTTGCTGCCCCCGGTTCCGAAAGCAGGGCTCGCCGGTAGTGTCTTGCCCGTGTCGCCGGCAGCGGCCTGGAGGATATGGATAAAGGACGTATCTTCCCCGGTGGTTTCGGGGGAACCGGTGTCGCCAGTCTTCGGCTGCACCTGGGTAAGCAGTGCGGTGATTTCCACGGTCTGTCTCCTATGCGGGGGTCCGGTCATCCGCCCGCGGGCGCCGGGCGAGCATGTTTTGGGCCATTTCATCCGCCTGGCGGCGCTCGAGCCTCTGCGCCAGGTGGCGCTCGCCTTCCGCCCGGCGGGCCGCCAGGGTGTTGTAGGAGGACAATTGGCGCTGGCGCTGTTGCCACTGTCGCTGGCTGGCGGTCACCCTTTCGCCCTGCTGATCCAGGGTGTCGCGGGCGCGGGCGATGGCGCTGTCGAGGGAGCGGATGAAGAGGCTGTAGTCGCCCAGGGCGGCGGCGCTGATGCCCCGGCCCATGGCTTCCTGCAGATGCCGGCGGTACTCCTGCTGGTACTGCTGCAGGGTTTCCAGTTGCGCCGCGGTCTGTTCCCGGCTGCGCCGCTCTTCGGCGAGCAGGCGGCCGGCGCCGTCGCGGGCCCTGCGGCTCCGTTCGATCAGGGTGTCCAGCGGGTTTGTACTCATTGTTCGCCTCCGAGCAGGGCCGCCAGGGCCCGCTGTGAATCCTCGATGCCGGCGCGCTCGCCGATGTCCTGCTGCAGAAACCTTTCCATTTCCGGGTACAACTGCACCGCCCGGTCCAGTTGCGGATCGAGGCCGGGGGTGTAGGCGCCGACGCCGATCAGGTCCCGGTTGCGTTGGTAGCGAGAGAAGAGCTGTTTGAACTGCCGGGCCCGGCGCTGGCAGTCGCCGTCCGCTATGGCGGTCATGGCGCGGCTGACGGAAGCCTCGATATCGATAGCCGGGTAATGCCCGGCCTCCGCCAGCGCCCGCGACAGCACTATGTGCCCGTCGAGGATGGCGCGGGCGGAGTCGGCGATGGGGTCCTGCTGGTCGTCGCCCTCGGTGAGCACTGTGTAAAACGCGGTGATGGAGCCGCCGTTCTCGCCGTTACCGGCGCGCTCCACCAGGCCCGGCAGTTTGGCGAACACCGAGGGCGGATAGCCCTTGGTGGCCGGCGGCTCGCCGATGGCCAGGGCGATCTCCCGCTGGGCCATGGCATAGCGGGTGAGGGAGTCCATGATCAGCAGCACACTCTTTCCCGCATCGCGGAAGTGTTCCGCCACCCGGGTGGCGTAGGCGGCGCCCTGCAGGCGCTGCAGCGGCGAGGTGTCCGCTGGTGCGGCCACCACCACCGAGCGGCGCCGGCCCTCCCCGCCGAGAATATTGTCGATAAAGTCCTTCACTTCCCGCCCCCGCTCGCCGATCAGCCCGACCACGATGACGTCGGCGCTGGTATAGCGGGCCATCATGCCCAGCAGCACGGACTTGCCCACGCCGGAGCCGGCGAACAGGCCCATGCGCTGGCCACGGCCGATGCTGAGGAGGCTGTTGATGGCGCGGATGCCCACATCGATCCCGGTGTGGATGGGGGGGCGCGCCAGCGGGTTGAGCGGTGCCGCGGCCAGGGTGCCGCAGTCCCGGCCGGCGAGGGATTCGCCCCCGTCCAGCGGGCGGCCGCTGCCGTCCACCACCCGCCCCAGCAGGGCCTCGCCGAGGGGAAAGCGGCGCGCCCAGACGCCGCCCGCGCGGAGCGGAAATACCCGCGCGCCGGGCGCCAGGCCGCCGATTTCCTCCAGTGGCATCAGGAACAGCCGGTCGCCGGAAAAGCCCACCACCTCCGCTTCAGCGATAGCCGGCGCACCACTGCCGGCGGGAGACAGCTCGATGCGGCAGCCGCTGCCGAGGGGAGCCTTCAGGCCCACCGCTTCCAGAACCAGACCGGTGGCGCGCACCACCCGGCCGCTGGCGCGGTAGCGGGGGGCGGCCTCGACGCGGGCGGTCGCGCCCCGCAGGGCCCGGCGCCACTGTGCCCGGTGGAGGGGCGCGCAAGCCGTCACAGGCTGCCCTCCCCGGCGGTTTCCGGTCGGGGGGGCGGGCGGCGCACCTGTTCCCGCAGTTCCTGCCAGCGGTTTTCCCAACTGGCGTCCAGTTCCCCGGCGGCGCCGCTCACCCGACAGCCGCCGCGCCGGAGGCGGGGATCTGGACAGAGTTTCCAGCCGGCGGCGGCGAGTTCGCGGCCCAGCTCCGCTTCCGCCAGCGACAGGTCCTCCGGGTGCAGCCACAGGCGGGGCCCGTCGCCAAGCAGGGGCTCTTCGCGGAGCAGTGCCCGGACCAGGTCCAGAATCTGTTCCGGGTGCTCCCGGAGTGCATCGCCGGCCAGTTGCCTGCCCGTGGCCAGGGCCAGGTCCACCAGGTCGGCGGCTATCTCTTCGTCGAGCCGGGAGAGGGCTTCGCTGAAGCCCTGTGCCAGTCCGGCCAGGGGTTCCAGGAGTTCCCGCCGCCGGCGGGCGCTCTCTTCCTCGCCGGCGCGGCGCCCCTCTTCGAAGCCCCGGGCGAGACCTTCCTCCCGACCCGCTTGGAAACCTGCTTCCCAGCCCTCCAGGCGGGCCCGCTCGCGGGTTTCCTCCCGCAGGGCCTCCAGTTCCGTCTCGCGCCGGTCCACCGCCAGGCCGCCGTCGTGCCCGCCGCTCAGTTCGCCCATGCTCCAGCGGCGCCAGGTATCAGACATAGGCGTCGTCTCCGCCGCTGAGCACTATCTCCCCGCTGTCCGCCAGGCGGCGCGCCGTCTGCAGGATCGCCTTCTGCTCGCTTTCCACCTGGGATATGCGGATCGGGCCGCTGGCCTCCATCTCCTCACGCAGCAGGGTGCCGGCGCGGGTGGACATATTGCGCAGGAATTTGTCCACGAGTTTTTCGTTGCATCCCTTGAGCGCCACCATCAGGGACCGGCTGTTGATCTCTTTGAGCAGCAGTTGGATGGCGTGATCGTCCAGGTCGAGCAGGTTTTCGAACAGGAACATCTCGTCGATGATCTTCTGCGCCAGGTCCTCACTGTGGGCACGCACTCCGTCGATTACCGTTTCCTCGGCGCTGGAGTTCATCAGGTTGAGAATCTCGGCGGCGGTGCGCGCGCCGCCCATCTTGCTGCGCTTGAGGTTGGGGCCGTCGAGCATACTGCCGAGTACCTCGGTGAGTTCCTGCAGCGCGGCGGGCTGTACACCGCTGAAGGTGGCGATGCGCAGCACCACGTCGTCGCGCAGTTTGTCCTCGAACTGTTCGAGCACCGCGGAGGCCTGGCGGCGCTCCAGGTGCACCAGGATGGTGGCGATGATCTGCGGATGTTCGTCGCGGATCATCTCGGCAACCACGTTGGCCTCCATCAGGTTGAGGGCGTCGATACCGGATTCGGCGCTGCTCTGCTCAAGGATGTCCTCAAGCAGGCTGGCGGCCCGTTCGTTGCCCAGCGCCTTGGTGAGCACCGAGCGGATGTGTTCGCTGGAGTAGAGGTTGAGCGCGGTGAATTCGCCGGACTCTTCGTGGAAGTCTTCCAGCACCCGGCGCATTTCCTCATGGGAGACGCTGTTCAATGAGGCCATTGCCTGGCTGATTTCCTGTACTTCCCGCGCGGACAAATGCTTGAACACCTCGGCGGCGCTGTCCTCGTCCAGGGCCAGCAGAAGAATCGCGCTGCGGCGCACGTTGCTCAGATATGGTTGATCAGTCACTGCGGTTCATCCAACTGCGCACGATCGTGGCCACCATGGCGGGGTCTTCCCCGGCCATTTCCTGGAGGTCCTTCAGGTTCTGCTGGTAGGCCGAGGAGCGCCGCCGGCGGCGTGGTGGCGGTGGGTTTTCTTCTTCGCCCTCATCCCCGGCGACGGCTTTGACCGCGGGCGCGGCGGCCGGGGCCGGACGGGTGCGGGCGGGTTCCGGCCGCTGCCGGAGGTAGCGCTCGACCATCGGGCGCACCACCCACAACAACAGCAGCAGCGCCGCCAGGCCGGCGAGCAGGTAGCGGCCGAGGCTGAGTAGGAAATGCTGCCAGAAGGGGTTTTCCCACCAGACGGTTTTCACTTCGACGACTTCGCGTTCGGTGAAGGGGCTGTTGACCACTTCCAGGCTGTCGCCGCGGTCCCCGGAATAGCCCATGGCCTGGCGGGCGAGTTGCCCGATGTGCTGCAGTTCCTCCGCGGACAGCGGCGCCGGTTCGCCGCCGGCGGCATCGGTTTCGCGGTAGTCCACCACCACTGCGACCGACAGCCGCTCGATCCGGCCGTACTGGTGCCGGATATGGGTGACGTTGCGGTCCACTTCGTAATTGATCAGGTTTTCCCGACGCAGGCGCCCGCTGTCGCCGGGGGCCTCGGCCTGCGTCTCTTCGTCGGTCTGTTGGATGGGGGAGGCGGCGGCGCCGGGCGGGGTGTTGGTCAGGGCGCCGGGAATTCCCGTGGCCATGGAGGTATCGCCGTCGAGGTACACGTTGTTGCGGGCGCTGCGCACCGCTGCCGGATTGTCGTCCTGGTTGGGGGCGTAGCGTTCGCTGGTTTCCTCGCGGCGGTTGAAGTCGATCTGCGCTGCCACCTGGGCGCGCACATTGTCGCGGCCGAGGATCGGCGCGAGGATGTTTTCGATGCGCTGTTGGTAGCGGTGCTCGACTTCCCGCACATAGTCCAGTTGGGTGTCGTCCAGACCGTCGCTGGCGCCCAAGCGGGACAGCAGGCGGCCGGCCTGGTCCACCACGGTGACATTCTCCATCGCCAATTCCGGCACACTGCTGGAAACCAGATGCACGACGGCGTTCACTTGCCCCCGGCTGAGGCTGCGGCCCGGCTGCAGGGTCAGTATCACCGAGGCTTTGGCCGGTTCCCGGTCGCGGATAAATACGGAGGGCTTGGCCATGGCCAGGTGCACCCGAGCCCTGGACACCGGCCCCAGGGATTCGATGGAGCCGGCCAGTTCGCCCTGCAGGCCGCGCTGGAAATTTACCTGCTCGGCGAACTGGCTGATGCCGAACGCCTGCCGGTCCATGATTTCAAAGCCTGCGTTGCCTCCTTCGGGCAGCCCCTGCTCGGCCAGTTGCAGGCGCAGCCTGTACACCTGGTCGCCGGGAACCAGAAGGGTGCGGCCGCCCTGGCTGAACTCGTAGGGAATGCCGCGGCTTTCCAGTTCGCCGATAATGCGGCCGCCGTCGGATTCCCCCAGGTTGCTGTAGAGTACCCGGTACTCCGGGGCACCAGCCCACATCAGCAGTACCGCTACCACGGCGATCCCGGCCGCGCCGGCCACCAGCAGGGGAATCAGCGGGTTGGAGAGAAGCCGGCCCGGGAGTTGCTTCGCTGCGGACGCCGCCTCCTTTGCGGAGTGAACGGCACCGCTCACGCCGATGCCTTCCGGCAATTGGATGAAAAAGTGTTGCGGCGCTCGGGTCGGTTGCGAAAAGCCATTGCTGCTTTATTGGATCCTGATGCATCCGCCTCCGGGCGGGTCCTGACTCAGCGTGGAATTATGGCGGGGTGCCATTCGGGCAAAGGAGAGAAAAAGCCATTTTTTTGTCGTCAATTGGCTGCTTGGGTGCGGGCCGGGCGCTGGTACCTTTGCGTCGAAATTGGGAAAAGTTGACAACGCTATGAGTACGCCCGGGATCGACCGCACACTGGAACAGATGAAGCCTCTCACCCGCGAGGTCGTGGACTCCCCGGGTGGGAATTTCCAGGTGGAGGGCGGCGGTTTTGCCGATGCCCTGCGCGGCAGCCTGGAGCGCATCAACGGATTGCAGAGTTTGAGCGGCGAAATGAGCCGCGCCTTCCAGGCCGGGGAGCCCGGCGTGGCCCTGCACGATGTGATGATTGCCAGCCAGAAGGCCGGCATCGCCTTTGAAATGGGCGTGCAGGTACGCAACCGGCTGGTGAACGCTTACAAGGATGTGATGAATATGCAGATATAAGAGGGCGCCCGGGCTGCTGGCGTTGTAGTGCGTAGGATGGGCACGCTGCGCCTTGCCCATCCTGCATCAATGAATTAATTGCTTAACTTAGTCTGTTATCGCGGAGCGCCGAATCAGGCCTCCAGGCTCAGCAACCGCCCCCTGACTTCCTCCTGGCGTTGGGCCGCATTCAGCGCTTCCTCCGGGGGAATCTGCCGGATCAGCTCTCCGTTCTCCCGATCCACCAGCAGGATGACGGTGCGTCCGGAATCCTCGCTGATTTCGAATTGCACTCCGTAGGGGCGCAGTACCTCATTGACCTGTTGGATCGGTTTCACCAGCTCTTCCTTCGCCGCGGCGCGGATTTCCGGAGCGCTCTCCCCGGCGGATGACAGCTGGGCGAGCACTCTTTCCACTCGCTGGCGGGCGGACAGGTAGGAGAACTGGGAGGGCAGAGGGGAGGCGGTGTTGTTGTCCACCGGGCTGGCCATGGTTGTATCTCTTCCTTTGAGCAGGGTTGTTACGGTCTGTTTGGAGTATCGGCTGTTTCGTTGGGAGCTTTAGGTAATGGAAACCCGGCTTTCACGGTGCTGTGAGGAAGTGGGATATTTGAAAAGAAAAAGGCCCCGCAAGGGGGCCGAAAAAGGGGCGCAGGGCGCCCCTTAGCGCACGCGTTACCCCAGGAGGGATAGAACGTTCTGGGGTACCTGGTTGGCCTGGGCCAATACGGAGGTGCCGGCCTGCTGCAGGATCTGCGCCCGGGTCATGTTGGATACCTCCACGGCGTAGTCGGCGTCCTCGATGCGGGAGCGGGCCGCGGACAGGTTGGTTTCCGTTGTGCTCAGGTTGTTGATTGCGGATTCGAAGCGGTTCTGCATCGCACCCAGGTCGGAGCGCAGGGAGTCCACGTTGCTCAGTGCGGAGTCCAGGCTGGACAGCGGGTTGGCGGATCTCTGCGATAGGGCGATGTCTGCGTCAACGGTGACAGTGATGGCTGCGTCGTCGGCGGTGCCGTCGCCGTCGCCGTCGCTCACGGCTTCGATGTTAGTGACGGCGAAGGTGTCGCCGTTGCCGTCGGTCACGAAGTAGTTGCCGTCGGCATCCTTCTCTAAGGCACCGGTGACGGCGTTGCCGTCCGCGTCTTCGATGGTCACGGCGGTGGCAACGGTGCCGCTGGCGGCACCGGCGCTGTCGAAGGTCACGTCCAGGCCGGAATCGGATGCGGTAAAGGTATCGCCGTTGCCGTCCGCTGCGGTGAGGGCGCCGGCGTAGCCGTTTACGTTGAAGGTGTCCAGGCTCAGGGTTTGGGCGTTGATCTCCTTCAGGTTCATGGTTATCTGCTCGCCGTCGTTGGCGCCTACCTGAATGGAAAAGGCCTGGTCTTCGGCGAGCACCTTGACGCCGTTGAAGTTGGTTTCCTGGGAAATGCGGTCTATCTCGGACAGGCGCTGGTTGATTTCGTCCTGGATGGAGCTCAGGTCGCTCTGGGAGTTGGTGTCGTTCTGGGCCTGCACGCTCAGTTCGCGGATGCGCTGCAGGTTGTCGTTGACCTGGTTGAGGGCACCCTCTGCGGTCTGGGCCACGGAGATGCCGTCGTTGGCGTTGCGCTGGGCCTGGGCCAGGCCGGTGATCTGGGCGTTCATGCGGTTGGCGATGGCCTGGCCGGCGGCGTCGTCGGCGGCGCTGTTGATGCGCAGGCCGGAGGACAGTCGCTCCATGGAGGTCTGCAGGGCGTTCTGGGATTTGCCCAGGTTCTGTTGGCCGATCATGGCCGTGATGTTGGTGTTGATTACTGACATATCGATGTCCCTCGATGTTTCACCGTTTGATTGGTATGGCAACGGCGCGGGCCGTTATCCGGTCTTTCGGCGATTTTGCGATTTGCTTTAGGGATGGCCGAAAAACTTTTCCACTAAGGGCTCGCGCAGGAATAACTTCGTCGCACCGAGAGCGCAGCTGTGCCGCGCCGGCAAGGCGCACTTCGCAGGCAATGGCGTGCCCTTGTCAAGAAGTGCAACGCCGCAGGCGTGGCACAGATGCGCTCGAATGCAGAAGTTATTCCTGCGCGAGCCCTCAAGTCCCGCCCGCCCGGGCCGATAGCCTGAAATAGCGGGTGTCGCCGGGCCTTATCGACGGTTTCCGACCATTCCGGTGCGCCACAATGTGTGTGAAAGCTTTAAAGGGATGCACATGGCCAGTATTTCATCTTTGGGTATCGGGTCCGGCCTGGATTTGAACAGCCTTCTCGATCAGTTGGAATCCGCGGAGCGTCAGCAACTGAACCCGATCGCGCAGCAGCGGGAAAGTTACCAGGCGAAGATCTCCGCCTTCGGCAAGCTGGAGAATGCCCTGGCCTCCTTTCAGGACGCCGTGGCCGAACTCGCCGACGCGGACAGTTTCCGGGCCGTGAAGGCCGAGGTCAGTGGGGAATCGCTCACCGTTTCCGCCGGCGAGGAAGCGGTGGTGGGCAGCTATGACATAAACGTGGTGTATAACGCCCGCAGCTACAGCGTCGCCACCGCGGGCCTGGCGGACAAGACCGAGACCCTCGGAGCGGGCACTATCAGTTTTACCCTGGGCAGCGGCGATTCCTTTAGCGTCGACGTGAGCGAAAGCGAGAGTTCCCTCGAGGGCATTCGCGATGCCATCAACGACGCGGATGCCGGTGTCACTGCGTCGATCATCGACGACGGCAGCGGCCAGCCATACCGCCTGGCCCTGTCCTCCTCCGAAACGGGTACCGACGCGGCCATCGCTTCGGTGGATTTCGGCAGCCTGGGTGGGAGCCTGGCCCTGGATGCGGCCACCGAAGTCCAGGCCCGCAATGCACAACTGACGGTAAATGGTATCGCCATCGAAAGCCAGGGTAACCGGGTCGAGGGGGCCATCCAGGGCGTCACTCTGAATATTGCCGAGACCGGCACCGAGACGCTGGAGATCGCCCGGGACAGCGCGGCCATCGGCAAGAGCGTCCAGTCCTTCGTCTCCGCTTACAACGACCTGCAGGACACGCTGTCCGGCCTGACCGGCTACAACGCCGAATCCGGCAGCGCGGGGGCACTGCTGGGCAACGCCACCGTGCGCGGTGTGGAGTCCCGGCTGCGCGGCCTGATGGGCCAGGTCGTGGAGGGAAGTGGCCTGAACACCCTGTCCGAAGTGGGTATCAGTCTGCAGGTGGACGGCACTCTGGAACTGAACGAGGAAGCGCTGGACGATTTGGTGGCGAACCGCCTCGGGGAAGTGTCCGACTTCTTTGCCGGCGGCGGCGCTTTCGCCACCCGCATCGACACCGCCCTGGATGCGATCCTCGAGGACGGCGGCACCCTGGAAAACGTCACCGATGGCCTGGAAACCAGTATCGAGAACCTCCAGGAGCGCTACCGGCGCACCGAGGACCGAATCGACCAGACGATCGCCCGCTACCGGTCTCAGTTTATCGAGCTGGACAGCCTGATCGCACAGATGAACTCCACCAGTAGTTACCTGACCCAGCAATTCGAGTCGCTCAATGCGCAGTTGAGTCAATAACTTATAAGGACAGGATTCATGAATGTAGTTCGAACCGCCGGCTGCGCCCGCGGCGCCGCCGCTTATGTCCGGGTTGGGGTGGAAAGCGATGTGATGTCGGCCAGCCCCCACCGATTGATAACCCTGCTGTTCGACGGCGCTGACACCGGCATTCGCACCGCCGCGATACACCTGCGCGATGGCAATGCGGCGGAGAAGGGCAGAGCCATTTCCCGGGTCTTGGACATCGTCAACAACGGCCTGCTGGCCGCTCTCGACCACGAGCGTGGCGGCGAGTTGGCCGGGCGGATGGCGTCGCTGTACGACTACATCGCCCGCTTGCTGCTCGAGGCCAACCTGCACGACGACCTGGCCGCGCTGGAAGAGGCCGGCCGCCTGCTCGGCGACCTGGGGTCCGCCTGGCGTGAAATCGACCCTCAAGGCAGACAGGGGGAGCAATGAAGAACTTGACTTCCAGGTGGGACGGCCCGCTGTCCTCGCCGGAGCGATTGCTGGCGGCCTACGAAAGTCTGCTGGCGCGCTCCACCCGAATGCTCGCCTGCGTGCGCGAGCGGGACTGGTTTGCCCTGGTCGAGGAGCAATCCTGCTATGTCGTCGAGGTGGAATCGATCTCCAAGGCTGAGGGTGGCTTCTCGCTCAGCGGCGAGGAGCGAGGCCGCAAAGCCGACCTGCTCGAGCGGATCCTGGAGCAGGATGTGGAGATTCGCCGCAGTCTGCTGGAAAGGCGGGAGGAGCTGTACAAGCTGCTCGGCATGTCGCGGCGCAAGCGCGACCTCGCCCGCTCCTACGGTGTCCGGGAGTTCCCGGGTTCGGGTGGCGGAAGCCGGCCCGGCGAAGAGTATCCGTGAGCGGGGTCACCCCGATACTGGACACCCTGCTGCACCAGGTGTTGGGCAAAAGAGTGGACATTCCTCTCGTGCGGAATACGCACGAGCCGGTGCGGCCGCCGGACGCCGGCGGGCTGGTTCAGGCGGTGCGCAGCGATTCCCGCCTGGACCCGCGTGCACCCCTGCGGGAACTCCCGGGTGCTGACGGCCGGGTGCGGCCCGGCGCGGCCCCGGCGCGGGCCGGCCCGGCGGAGTCCGGTTCCGTCCGCACCCATTTTAGCGCCGCCGCGCGCACTATTGCCGATCTACTGGTGCGCTATCCGGCGCCGCCCTCGGCGATACGGCCTCCGGCGCCGCTGCTGGCTCCCGGCGACGGGGTCGAGCGGCTGGCCCGACAGCTGCGGGCCAGCGTGGACCGGAGCGGATTGTTTTACGAAGCCCACCTCGGGGACTGGTTCCGCGGAAAACTCAGCGTCGAACAACTGGCTCGTGAACCGCAGATGACGTTGACCCGGGTGCAGTCGCCGACAACCGGGATTGTGGGTGGCGCGCAGGACGCCCCTCCGCCGGCTGCGGGCCCGGAAGGTGCCGGGGGAAATGCCGGCCAGCCCGGTCCGGCGGTGAGGGTGCCGGTCGACGACGCCGCCAGCGAGACGCTGCAGGGTTTGTTGCGCCACCAGTTGGAAATGCTCGCCAATCCGGTTTTGCGCTGGGACGGGGAAGTGTGGCCCGGCGTCGCCATGGCGCTAGTGGTGCAGGCGCCCCCGCAAGCCCAGCGGCGGGAAGACCCGGGCGAAAAAGGAGAGGAGAGTGAACGGGAACAGGAGCGCGAGGAGAGCTCCTGGCACTCCCGGCTGACCCTGCGCTTGGACGGGCTCGGCGAGATCCTCGTACGGCTGCAAATGCGTGGTGAACACCTGGCCCTGTCCCTGGGCACTCCGTCCGGGGATGTGGCGGAGTGCCTCGACGGTTCCAGAGACAGGTTGCGCGAGCGGCTCCGTGCCCATGGCTTCCGCGAGGTTCTGCTGAACGTGGAAACGACGCAATGACGGGAGACGGAAACCGCGAAGAGCGCCGCCAAGCGGTAGCGCTGGCCTATCGGCACGGCGAGGCGGTGCCCCGGGTGCTGGCGCGAGGGTATGGCGGGCTGGCTGAACGCATCATCGGCGAGGCCCGCCGCCAGGGTATTTTTGTCCACGACGCCCCGGAAGTGGTGGCACTGTTGATACAGCTGGATATCGACGAGCGAATTCCGCCGAACCTCTACCAGGTGGTCGCGGAGCTTTTGGTTTGGGTTCGCGAGCTGGAGGCGAGTGCGCGGGGAGAGAAGCCCTGAAAGGCTGTCGATAATTTTTCGATGAGGCAGGCCGGCCGGTGTGTTTTTTTTGCGAGACCGGGCAATTTGCCGCATCGTTTTTTTGATTTTTTGACCCGGTCTTTTTTCGGGTAGTGCACTGCAAGATATTTTTCGCGCGCCGGCGAGTGCGGGGGGATCTCTTGTGTCTAGTCAATTTTGGTTGCGCGAACTCAATCACAAAAATAATTATATATAGTATGATATTAAGAAATGGCAGAGCCAAATATGAGTGTAGTGTGGTAACTTGTACCAAGAGTTTGAATCATATCACTAAAATGTTGTGGTTAATGTCGCAGTAATTGGAATTTCGTTCCGGTAAAGGGAGGGTAGGAAAATCAGTGAAGGAGGATGCACAGCTATGAAGTCGGACGGCATTATTGATGAAATTCAAGACATCAACCTCACCTATCTGCTGCTGGCCCAGCGTCTTCTCAAGGAGGATTACACCACGGCCATGTTTCGCCTGAAAATCGAGGAGTCTATCGCCGAAGTACTGGTGTCGCTGACTGCGAAACAGTTGGCTCAGCTGGCGCGCACCAATCAGCTTCTGTTCCGTCTGAATTTCGACGATGCCGACCAGTTGGTCAAGCTTACCAATGACAAACGTGTGCTGGGCCTGGGCCAGATGCACACGGCTCTGTTGATATCCTCATGTGCAGTTTGAGAGGTTCCATCCCATGTCAGGGAAAAGTCTGCTTGGTGAAATGCAGCAGGTGCAGCTCGCTATCGAGCTGATCGAGTTGAATGCGCGACTGCAGGTGCTGGAGTCGGAAACTGACCTGAGCCGGGGCCGTTTGATTCGGCTCTACAAGGAGGTGCGCGGCATGTCGCCGCCCAAGGGTATGCTGCCTTTTTCCACGGACTGGTTTATTACCTGGTTGCCGAATATTCACTCCTCGTTGTTCTACGGAATCTACCGTCGGCTTATCGAGGAGCAGGGCTGCGAACGCATGGAGGGATTCGTAAAGGCTTATCGGCTGTATCTGGAACAAATTGCCCTGGATGGCGCGGAACCGGTACTCGGGCTCACTCGCGCCTGGACCCTGGTGCGCTTCTTCGAGAGCGGTATGTTCGAATTGTCCGTCTGCACCAGCTGTCATGGGCGTTTCGTAAATCACGCGCACACGCCCAGCCATGATTTCGTCTGCGGTATCTGCCAGCCGCCTTCCCGGGCCGGCAAGACCCGCAAACGCCGGGCCGCCACCAGCGGCAGCGTCGGCGAAAATGACCGGAAACGACGGACTGCCGACGCCTGAGAGGAATGGCACTAACTTAAGCGGAAATGGCTTTATTATTTGTAAGGTGGATAAGCGAAGTGCATCCACCGTTACAGGAGGCCGCCAGGGATGGCGGTCATGCAGAGCAAATTACAGAGAGCAATTTGACGCGGCAAAGCTGACCAAAGGGGCGGGCACATGGATGTGTCCGGCGCAAACGCATGAAGCATTTTTCTGCGTTTGCTTATCCGACCTGCGGGAGCCGGAAACCGCTTAAGTGAGCACGAGCTACTCCTGCCCCTGGGGATTGCGCTGTAGGAGCCTGCTTGCAGGCGAACATTCCCGGTGCCTTGCCGCGACCTCAATTCGCCTGCAAGCAGGCTCCCACAGGGGGCTTCCGCTTAACTTAGTACCATTCGTCTCTGAGTGCATTTCTCAAGTCCACTCCCGCTCAAGACCGTGATGCTCGGTCTTCCCCTCTGTGACACCCTCAAGTCTGCAACCGGCCTGCCGATAGAGATGTTATGTAGATGCCATGATGGGATATCGGCCGTATCGGGTATTCCGGATTCATCATCGCCGTCTACTGCAAGGTGACGTTTGGCCGGAACAGCAGCCGAAAGCGGCAGGAGTCTCCTGGTATCAAATATTCCCCGGGGGTGCGGGGTAGCCGCGTTGCGAAACCCATCGGGCGAATCAACCGGGGCTGGAAGCCGAAGTGGGAGTAGGGGGCTTGCACAATGGAGTATCGGAAGTCAGCACTCGGTACGTTGTTGGGGGTGGGTATTATTGTCTTGCCGGTTTCCACCGGCGGGGTCGAAATCACCAGCGCCTCTGCCTCTGCAAGAATTACTCTCTATATTCCGCCCCGGGCGGAGGTACGCCCAACCAACGATCCCGGCATCGGTCAACTGTGTCTCAGCCATATCCCCGCGCGTAGTTACTACCTGTCGATCCGGGATACCGGGGAAGAGGCTGTGGTCGAGAAACGTCTGTTCGGCCAGCCCGGCAACTACTGTGTTCCGGTATCCACCTCTCAACAGGGCAAGACTGTAGTGATAGTGGCGCAATAGTGATTTCCCGCAGCTCCCGGTAGCAGGCCCGTCCGAAAGCCTTTCGGACCTGTGGTCACTAGTCAAACCTTCATTCCCGCAGTTCAAATTCAAGCCGGAGGCGATCCAGCAGCAGTGCCGCACCGGCTTCATCCAGGCCGTGGGAGAAGATGAGGCTCTTGAGTACCTCCCGCCATATTGCCGGAGGCTTGTAATCCATCTCATCCTCCATTTCCGCCAAGGCGTCGTCGGCACGGCGAAGGCGGGCCGGTATCGACAGCTTGGGGAGTTTGTCCTGCGTGGCGGGCATCTCCCCGAAGATGTGTATAAGAAGCCAGTCCGCATGAGCCCGCACGCGGTCCTTCTGTGGAACTGACTCAAGCTGCTGTTTCGCCTGCATAAGCTCCGGTTTCCGGAGTAGCCGGGCCGGTGGCACAGGAATGGTCTCTTCCTGTTTGAGTTGTTCTTCCACGCGGTCGATAACCTCCTGGAAAGCCGAAATCCCGTATAGCGGACCGCCATCGGAGAATTCATCCGGGGTGCGCATTTGTCCTTCACCGGTGGCGAGCCACGCGGCGGATACCTCCGCGGCGTCAGCAATGCGCAATACATTGTCCAGTCTGGGGATTCCTCCCGATAGCAAATTACGCAAAGTGCCTTCTGCTACCCCCGCCCTTTCCGCGAAGGCGCGAACGGATGCTCCGTTCATCGCAAGCTTCAACCGATCCCGCAGCTGTTCGATTCTCGGATCGAGAGCGGTACTCCCTGTCCTCCGTTCGTCAGTCATGTCCCGTTCCGCGTAATCCACTAAATTTCTTCATCTTTTTGTTCTAAAAGACGACTATTTAAGCAATATGCTGTTGATTTCATCGTGCAGAATGCGTAATTTATTGATGGTTGGGCGATCTAGGCATTGGTTACCCCCAGGGTATATGTTCATATATGAACGAAAAAAAAAGCCAACGAAAAAGCCAGTCGGTAGCGACTGGCATCGCGCGGACATGAAGGCAGCCGCTGTTGATAAAGCCGGCTGGACATTGTGCCGGCTTTTACCGCCACCGCGATTGCAAATTCCCCCGACACTTTGACCAAGGCGCTGGGCGGCCCCCTGGCCCTATGAACCTGTTTACGTTCTATGGTGCTGCACGCCCAGCGCGGGGCCGGGAGGGGTGCCTCTTTCCGGGACACGGGCTGGGCGCCCCCCTTAAATACGTCCCTGTACGCTCGTAATCGGCATCCCTGCCTCATACGGTCCCGAAAAGAGGCCCCCCTCCCGGCCTGGAGAGTTCTTCGCGAGATCCTAAACAGGCTCTAAAGGAAGCGAATCATCAAGGATGTAATCGGCATATATCCCGCAGTCTATAGCCCTGCTATTGGGAAAAGCGTAGCCCAGGTCCGCTCCCACAGGCCCGGAAACGGCAGAGCAAAAGCGTGACCATCGCGTCCCCACCCCTTGTCCCGGGGAGTGCGAAGCCTACCCGGGGTGGTTGCAAGGTGCCAGGGCGGGAACCGGCGGTGTCAGAGCTTTAGACGCCAATAATCCCACGCCCCGGGAGGTCACCCCTGCAAAGCCCGGTGGGCTGATAAACTGATAAAAGCGGACGGTGAAGTCTGACAGACCGCCGGAAGCGGAAGTCGGGAACTCGATGTCATGGAATATGGAAAGTCCACGCTCGGTACGCTGTTGTGGGTGGGTGTTGTCCTGTCGGCCCCCGCTGGTGCAGCTGAAAGCACCACCAGCGCCTCTGCCTCCGCGCGCATCACCCTGTATGTACCCCCCCGGGCCGAATGGCGTCAAACCGACAATCCCGATACTGACCAGTTATGTCTCAGTCATATCCCTGCGCATAGTTATTACCTGTCAGTCCGGAATATCGGGGAAGGGACTGCGGCCGAAGAGCGCTTTCCCGGCCAAGCTGGCAGCTACTGTATTTCGCTGTCCACCTCCCAGCAGGGCAAGATGGTGCTCATTGTTGCGGAATAGCGGTTTCCTGTGGTTAACGGCCCGGATAAAATGTGATTTTTATCATAAATCCGTGCGAACAAGCTATGAACAGAATCATCGCCGCCTTTCTGCTACTGCTGGCACAACCGGTGTTGGCCGGCATGTCGCTGGACAAAATCATCATTTACCTGGATGACTCCCCCAACGCCCGGGACGATATCGTGGTCTCCAATCCCGACAAGGAAAACCTGTATCTGCAGACGGAAATCTACCGGGTGGACAATCCGGGAATGCCGGATGAAAAGCGCGTGCGGGTGGTGAACCCGAAGGAATTCAAGCTGCTGGTGAGTCCCGCCAGGGCAGTGCTCACCAGCGGCGAGCAGAAGCGCTTTCGGCTGATGTCGCTGGAGCGGGACCTGGATCGGGAAAAGGTCTACCGGGTGACCTTCAAGCCGGTGGTGGGGGAGATCAAAACTGACAAGACCGCGCTGAAGATACTGGTGGCCTACCAGGCCCTGGTCTTTGTCCAACCCGAGGGTGGCAGTTATCGCCTGGAAGTGGCCATGGAGAACGATACCTGGGTACTGAAGAACACCGGCAATATCAATGTTGAAGTGAGCGATGTGCAGCACTGCCAGAGCGAAGCCGGTTGCCGGCCCGTGGCGTTGAGCGGGCGGCTCTATGCGGGTGCCAGTCTGCCGATTGAGGAGAAACTGCTGGGCGGCCATCTGGAACTGCTGGCGCGCGGGCGGGAAACCGAGAAGGTGCAACTGCCCCTGCCGTAGGGGCCTGTTTGCAGGCGAATGGGATGCCCGTCGGGGAATGTTCGCCTGCAAGCAGGCTCCTACAGGGGCATCAGTGCCGTAGGATGGGCAAAGCGAAGCGTGCCCATCAAAAACCGGTGATGGGCACGTCGATGCGCTCCTTTGCCCATCCTACAAGGCTATTCCAACTCCACTGTCAGCGTCAGGGTATCGGTGTAGGTTGAATCCTGGGCGTTTGCCAGCTCTCCCTGTGGAATACGGATGGTCAACAGCATATTGTCCCCGGAGTTGCAGCCATCTTGCTGGTGACCGTTCCACCGCCCGTTTGTAGTCGATACCCCCTCGTTCAGCCATGTGGGCCTGCGAGGCGGTGTTTGGCTTTCTACACGCAGTTGATAATCAACTGAATCGATACCGGCGTTGCCGATCAGTATAAAAGCGCCATTGCCATTCTGGCTTTCGGCGCGAAGATCGAAGCTTATGCCTCCGGTGGTGTATACACAGAAGCTCTGTTGGTCTTCCGTATTGCCGCCGGGATTAGCGGTGAGGGTCATATCCTGGAGACTGCTGATACGGATTTGAGGCAAAACAGTGATTTCGATGGTAAAGAAAATAGGTGGGGAGAGTTCGGCGGCTTGACTCGCTGTTGTACCTTTGCAGATACCTCCTGACCACCAGGGGTCGCATTGGTACAAATAAAACTCGAAGTTGCCGCTATAAATACCGGGAGAAAAACTGGTTGATCCCAGTAGAGAAATTTCAAACTCTACTGGTATTTGCGCGCCATTTATGGAGCCGGCGAAACGATTGTTGGTTTCCGTGTGTGGAGTTAAGGTTTCTGATCCGCTGGATGGCTGTGAAAAAGTTAGCGCAAAAGGAATATTTCCTCCCGGCCCAGAGAGTACAAATTGTCCACCCTGTGTGGGGCCGCCAACTTCGATGGTATAGTCTCTTGGGTGTTCACAATATGCGACACTCCATTCGTTTCCCGTCCAATCTGCCCAGCAGCTGCGAATACTGAAAGGAATTGTCTTATTGCCTTCATTGGGGAAGGTGTGGCTATTGGTGTCCAGGTTGCATACACCTATGGCTTTTTCGGGCAGTGGCATACTATCCGAACCATCGCGACAGGGGTCGCTATTGGTGGATTGCGCCTGGGTATTGCCAGCCAGAACCCCCAAGAGGATCGGAGAAATGAAGTATCTCAGAAACTGCATACTATCATTCGACCATGACGGTAACTCTGACGGTGTCAGTATAGCTGGTCTCGTTGGCACTTCCCCAGTCGGCTGCGGCGATGGAGATGATCACCCGGGCGTTGTCCACGGTACAGTTTTCGTTGCCGGTGCGCGGAAATGGCTGACTGATATCGCCGTTGGCGTCTGGAGAAAAACCGCTGGTGCTGGAGGTATTGTCGATAAACTCAGAAGTATAAGGCAGGTTCTGGCTGACGCCATTCAGTTGAAATGGAAAAGTGCCGGAACCGCCGGTGGAACCATTTGTACTTGCCAGGTTCACTGTATAATTGGCGAAGCCAACCCCGCCCACACAGATATCCTCATACCCTTCGATCGGATTTCCCGGTGTTGCCGTGACTGTATCCAAGGGCATATCGTTAAAGTTTTTGACGATAATCCGGGTAGGCACCGTGAGATTGACTGTGAAGTCGACGCTAAGGTTTTGACAACCGAAAAATCCACAATTGCCCTGTTGTTCTATAAGGAACTCGAATTCGCCTGAGTAGTTGTTGCTTACCAAGGCATCCGGGTTGGTCAAAGTAAGAAAGAGGGATGCGTTGACCAGATCTGTGCTTCCGGTGAAGTCGCTGCTGGGGGTTCCGGGAGAGAGTGCAACTGACGCCCCGTTGCTTGGCTGGAAGGTGAGTGAAAAATCCGCCTGGTCTACAGTGGAGAAGAGGGCGAATCCCGTTCCAGTCAATGGGTTGACTGTCACTCGGTAGTCGGCGGGTGTCAACCCTACAAAAAAGACAAACGTGCGGCTGTATAGCTGGAAATCGATATTTTTCGCGGTGCTCGCCGGGTCGTAACTGATATCGTGATTCCCTTCCAGATCGCAAATTTGAAGAAAGAAACCGGTGTTATTGCACTGGGAAAGTGCGGGCCCCGCCGAGAGGATTCCCAACAATAGCAGCCAAAGCCTATAGGTGAATTTCAATTGCAGCTCAGGAGTGCGCATCTTGTCCTCGCTGCGCAACTGTCTGCGAACAACGGGCTTTATCCCAATCAACATCCCCCAAATTCAACCAGTGCTTTCCTCCCGTCTGCCCCGGCAAAGGCACCAGGCAGCCTCCCCATTGCACTTCCGGTGATCGCAGAAACTGTGGATCGCTGTGCACTTCCATTTGGAAAACACCGAATTCGTCGGTAACCGCGGTGTATTCGCCGATGGAAATTTTCCTGTGCGCTACCGGTTGCCCGTTGCGTATCAGGCGGCCGAGAACCAGGATTATCGGCCGGATTTCATACTCGGCGGCAGCCACATTCCCCGGGTAGAGGGTAACGGTATCCTGTATTTCCCGATAGTCGTAAAAACCCTCCGCCATCGGGCGCAGCTGGATGTCGTAACTCTTGAAGGAGGGCAGGTTGACCACGGAGCGGCCGCCGCCTTTGGCGTAACCGCGGCGCACGCCGTCCACCAGTATCTCGAACTGCTGGTCTTCGCCGCCGGCGATATCCACCAGCACAGCGCTGTTCAGGGCGCGTTCACCGCCCCAGGCAAAGGCGTCGCCATCGGTCATCAGGTTGGTGCTGAAACTGCCCAGGTAATTGAGGGTACCGCCATCGTTTGCGTCGCTGTGGCGGTAGTCGAGGGTGGAGCTGAGCTGGCCGCGGCGGCCGGCGACGCGGGTGCGGCTGCGCAGGGCGTATTCGTCCGCCGACATTTCGCTGGAAAACTGTTGATGTACTTCCGCCGCCCAGCGGTCGCCGTCGCGCCAGCTGCTGTTGAATCCCGTTCGGCCGTTTTGGCCATCTTCGCGACCGCTGTCCGCGCGCAGGCGGGCGCTGTGGTTCCAGTGGTCGCCGCGGAAGCGAAACTCAAAGGTGGCGGTGGTGAGTCCCCGGCCGTCGGCGTCGCTGTGTGCCAGGGTCAGGTCTCCGTGCCAGTGGCGGTTGCGAAAGAAGTCGCGGCGATACTCCAATGTTGTCAGCTGCGTGGCTCCGGTGTATTCGGTGTCCAGTGTGAATTCGGGGGATTCGAGATAGAGGTTGCGATCCCGTTCCGAGTAGCGCAGGGACAGGCGCCCGCCCATCAGGAGGCCGGTGAGTCCGGCGTTGCGCTGGCTGTAGCCGGTCCCCAGCGGGCTGTAGCCGGTGGTTGTTTCGTCGCTTTCCTGCAGGTGGGTTTCCGACAGGCTCAGGTTGAACAGCGGGGTTTTCAGCAGGGCATAGAGGCGGTGGCCGCTGCGGCCGTCACTGGACTGGATCAGGCTGGGGGAAACTTCCAGGTATTCGCTGATCCAGCGCCCTCCCAGTTCCGCCAACTGCTGGTAATCGCTGGAAGCCAGGTTGACGAACAGGCCGGTGTCGTCGAAGAGGCGGCGGGCTATACCGGCCTGTACGAAATAGGTGTCCTGCTGTTCCGGCAGCAGTTCCGTTTGCTCGAACCGGGCAGGTCTTCCCGCCTGGATCGTCCAGCGCCACTCGCCGGGTGCGGGCAACTGGGAGTCCTTGGCGAAGAACTCGCGCCGTTGCGCCAGGGGCCTTCCACTCTCGTCGAAGGTGCGAATCTCCACTTCGTAGGCGCCGCTGGGCAGGCCGGATGTGTCCAGCAGGCGGTTTCCGGCCTCCAGCAGCTCGCTGTGGACCAGGCGGCCGTCCCGGTAGACTTCCACGCGGCCGCGCACTGGCATATTGATTTCCAGCGGGGCGCCCTGGTTGTAGCGGTTGTCCCGCCGGCTGTTGTTGGAGCTGCGGTACTCCAGGCCATAGAGATAGGGGGAGGCCACGAAGCTGCTGAAGCCCCCGGCCGGCTGGATCAGTCCTGCGGACCAGGCACGGCCGCGGTAGTCCCTGGTCAAGTGCAGCTGGGTTATCTGCGAGTTGCCGTCGTCGGTGGCGGACCACTGGCTGTGCAGGCCGCTCTCGCCGAAACTCAGGATCGATTGGCCGAACAGGGAAGCGGTTTGCGAGTCGCCGGCGTGGGCTCTTACCCCGGACCAGGTGCCCGTGAGGTTCTGCATAAAGGAGAAGCCGCTGCTGGATTCCGGCAGGTAGGGATCGGCAATGGCCGGCTCCTGGGGCAGCAGCTCCGGGGCGAAGAACAGGTCGATACGGAAGCGGTCGCCGTCGTAGATCAGCGCGAACTGCTCCGGGGTGAGGAAGCCGCAATCGCGCTGCCGGCGCGAGCGGCACACCCTGTGGGAGTTGCGCGGCTGGGGCCGGCGCAACTGTGCCAGGACGCCTTCTGGGTCCAGTGTGGGGGGCAGCAATTCCAGAACCGCTGCGGGATCGCTGAAATGTACCGTATACAGGTCCACGGTGATCTGTGCCGCGCCGATGGCGCGGCCGCCGTAGTAGAGGTCGGCCACCAGCGGCTGCGCCTCGGTCAGGTCGGCGAAACCGTCCGGCGCCGCAGTATCCAGCGTAAAGGCCGCACTGGCCGCGAGCCCGAAATCGCTTCGGGCGCACAGCGCCAGCGCGAGCAGGGCTCCCGCAAACGCGCGATTCATTGTGAGGTGGTGCGTCGCCGATGGATTGCCGACGGTTGGCCCAGCCTGGTTACAGAGCGGTCACTGTGACCGTCAGGGTGTCGCTGTAGCTGGTTTCCACCGCTGACTCCCACTCCGTGGCACCGATGGTGACGAATACGCGGGCATTGTCGGTGTCGCAATCCAGGTTGCCATTGCGGGCAAAGCTGCCGGTGATATCGCCGTTGGTGTCGGCGGCGGTGCCGGTAGTGCTGCTGGTGTTATTGATGAAGGCGGCGCTATAAGGCAGGTTCTGGCCGACGCCATTCAGTTGGAAAGGATCGGTGCCAGAGCCGCCGGTGGAACCGTTCTGGCTGGAGAGGCTAACGCTGTAGTTGCCGAAGCCGATACCGCCCACACAGATATCCTCTGTACCTTCAATTGGGTTGCCGAGGGTGGCACCAGTAGTGTTTAGAGCCATATCGTCAAAGTTCTTGACGATAATTTGGGTGGGCACTGTGAGTGTGATATCGAAGTTGCCGCTGGAGTTGCTGCTGCCGACGGTGCCGTCGGTAGCGGCAAAGCTATTAAAAGTCACAGCAGCCAGGGAAGCGGCGGCCAGGATACGAAGTGTCGTGCGCATGGTGGTTCTCCAAGTTCTTGTTGTACGGGTTTTGATCTTTGTATACCCGATACTCTTGATAGCATTGCACCTGGATTTTCGCTTATGGAGAAAAGATACAGGCGACAAGCAAACCCAATGATACTTACTTGTGATATTGGTCACAAAATATTTGTGATGAATCGTATGACACATTTTTGCCGAGGACGATTGTGAGTAAAAATTGAACAATCCGGTTTTGCCTGTGCCCTATGCTCCTCCGGCGATATAATCCCGCGCCGAAAAGATCACCGTCAACCTCCAAACCAGGTTTGCCATGAGCGTAAGAACCCGAATTGCCCCTTCTCCCACCGGCGACCCCCATGTGGGCACCGCCTATATCGCCCTGTTCAACCAGTGCTTCGCCCGCGCCCAGGGCGGCCAGTTCGTGCTGCGTATCGAGGATACCGATCGGCAGCGCAGTACCCCCGAGTCGGAAAAGGCCATTCTCGACAGCCTGCACTGGCTGGGTCTGGACTGGGACGAGGGCCCGGACGTGGGCGGCTCCCGTGGTCCCTACCGCCAGAGCGAGCGCGGGGATATCTACCGCGAGTACTGCGACCAATTGGTGGAGAAAGGTCACGCCTTCCACTGCTACCGCACCGCCGGAGAGCTGGAGCTGTTGCGCGAACAACTGCGCGAGGCCGGCCGCACCGCCCTCAAGCCCAGCGACCTGGCCCTGCCGCCGGAAGAGGTGGAAAAACGCCGCGCCGCCGGCGCGCCCTATGTGGTGCGCATGCACGTGCCCGAGACCGGAACCTGTCTGGTGGAAGACCTGCTGCGCGGCCCCATCGAGATCGACTGGGCCCAGGTGGATGCACAGATACTGCTCAAGTCCGACGGCATGCCCACCTACCATCTCGCCAACGTGGTGGACGACCACCTGATGGAAATCACCCACGTGCTGCGCGGCGAGGAGTGGATCAACTCCGCCCCCAAGCACAAGCTGCTGTACGAGTACTTCGACTGGGTGATGCCGGTGCTCTGCCACCTGCCGCTGCTGCGCAATCCGGACAAGACCAAACTGTCCAAGCGCAAGAACCCCACCTCCATCCTCTATTACCAGCGCGCCGGCTTTATGCCCGAGGCCCTGCTCAACTACCTGGGGCGCATGGGCTGGTCCATGCCCGACGAGCGCGAGAAGTTCTCCCTGGAAGAGATGCTCGAACACTTCGATATCCACCGGGTCTCCCTGGGAGGGCCGGTGTTCGACGTGGAGAAACTGTCCTGGCTGAACGGCCTGTGGATTCGCGAACTGGAGAACGAACAACTGGCGGACCGCCTGCGCGACTGGCTGTTCAACCGCGAGAACCTGCTCAAGGTGCTGCCCCACGCCCGCGAACGCATGGAGACCTTCGGCGACTTTGCCCCCCTGGTCGGCTTCCTTGCCGCCGGCACCCTGCCGCTCACCGAGGCCGATTTCAGCGGCAACAAGCTGGAGCCGGATGAGCAGAAGAAGCTGCTGCAGTTTGCCCTCTGGCGTCTTGAGGCGCTCAGAACCTGGGATCGCGACGGTATCTTCGAACAGGTGAAATCCCTGGCCACCGCCATGGAGATCAAGCTCAAGGACTTCAATGCCCCGCTGTTCGTGGCCATCAGCGGAACCACCGCCTCCTTCTCGGTCATGGACGCCATGGTGCTGCTGGGCCCCGACCTCAGCCGCGCGCGCCTGCGTCACGCGGTGGAAGTGCTCGGCGGCGCCGGCAAAAAGGTGCTCAAGCGCTGGGAGAAGGAGTACGCCGCCCTGGCCTGACCGCTGCCCTAACTACTTGATTAAAAAGTTATTTTTTTCCGGTTGACAGGCCGGCGCCCGGTGTTAGAATGCGCCCCGCTTTCGACGGAAAGCACAGCAAATTTGGGGCTATAGCTCAGCTGGGAGAGCGCAACACTGGCAGTGTTGAGGTCAGCGGTTCGATCCCGCTTAGCTCCACCAAATTTCCAAACCCCGCGCCGCATGGTGTGGGGTTTTTTTTCCCGCATGACCCCCGCCCTTCGGCTCGTGTCCCGCTCCCTATACTTGCCGGCCCCGCCGCCAGCCCCAAGCGTAACTACCATGACAGACTCCCAGATCGCCACCAGCTTTTCCCAGCTCGAACTCCCCGCCGAAATCCTCAGTGCCGTTGAAAAGCTGGGCTACGAAACCCCATCCCCCATCCAGGCGGAGACGATCCCCTCCCTGCTGGCCGGCCGCGACCTGCTGGGCCAGGCGCAGACCGGCACCGGCAAGACCGCCGCCTTCGCGCTGCCGCTGCTGGCGCAACTGGACCTGAAGGATCGCCGTCCCCAGGCGCTAGTGCTGGCGCCGACCCGCGAGCTGGCGATCCAGGTGGCTGAAGCCTGCCAGTCCTACGCGCAGAACCTACGCGGTTTCCATGTGGCGCCCATTTACGGCGGTGCCGACTACCGAGGGCAGATGCAGCAACTGAAGCGCGGCGTGCAGCTGGTGGTGGGGACACCGGGGCGGGTGATGGACCATATGCGCCGCGGTTCACTGGACCTGTCCCGCCTGAAGACCCTGGTGCTGGATGAAGCCGACGAAATGCTGCGTATGGGTTTTATCGACGATGTGAAGTGGGTGTTGGAGCAGATTCCGGAGGAGCGCCAGATCGCGCTCTTCTCGGCCACCATGCCCAGGGAGATCGCCACCATCGCCCGGGAACACCTGCGCGACCCGGTGGAAGTGAAGATCCGCGTAAAAACCGAGACCGCGGAGACTATCCGCCAGCGCTACTGGCCGGTGGGCGGCTTGCACAAGCTGGACGCGCTCACCCGCATCCTGGAGGCGGAGCCGGTGGACGCGACGATCATTTTCGTGCGCACCAAGAACAGCACCGTGGAGCTGGCGGACAAGCTGGCCGCGCGCGGTTTCGCCAGCGCGGCGCTGAACGGCGATATGGCGCAGAACCTGCGCGAAGCGGTGATCGACAAACTGAAGAAGGGCAAGCTGGATATCGTGGTGGCCACCGATGTGGCCGCCCGCGGCCTGGACGTGGCGCGTATCAGTCATGTGATCAACTACGATATCCCCTACGACGCCGAGGCCTACATCCACCGCATCGGCCGCACCGGCCGCGCCGGCCGCGAGGGCGACGCGATCCTGTTTGTGGCGCCGCGGGAGCGGCGCATGCTGCGGGTGATCGAAAAGGCCACCAAAAAGCCGATTGAGCAACTGCAGCTGCCCAGCGCCGCTGCGGTCAACGACGTGCGTATGCAGCGCTTTCGCGAGCGCATTACCACCACTCTGGAGGGCGCTACCGATCTGGCGCCCTACCGCCAATTGGTCGAGGAATACCTGGCGCAGGCCGAAGCCGACCCGCTGGACGTCGCCGCGGCCCTGGCCGCCATGGCCCAGGGCGACCAGCCGCTGCTGGTAAAGGAGCAGGAACACAAGCCCCGGGAGAGAACAGAGAGGCGGGAGCGCCGCGAGCGCGATGAGGATTTCGAAAGCCGGGGCCGTAAGAAAAGCGGCTACGAAAAGGACAAAAAAATGCCGCCGCCGGACAAGGGCATGGAGCGCTTCCGCATCGAGGTGGGGCGCGAGGCCGGGGTGAAACCGGGCAATATCGTCGGCGCCATCGCCAACGAGGTGGAGCTGGACAGCTCCTATATCGGGCGCATTGAAATCTACCCGGAATACACTACGGTGGACCTGCCGGAAGGTATGCCCAAGGAAATTCTGCAACACCTGAAAAAAGTGCGGGTGGCGGGAAAGGCGATGAATATAGCCCGCCTGGGTGAGGGCGGTAGTGGTAAACCGCGCGGCAAACCGAAAGGGCGCAAGCCCAAACGATAGCGCCCCGCGTCTTTCGTCATATCGGTATTCACCGGTATGACCGCGGTGTGTTCAAGTGTGAGAGGGGTGAAGGGTCCGCTCGCGGCCATGGGCGGATGGCCGCCCCGCCGCTCCTACAATAATCGTCGTCATTCCGGCGCAGGCCGGAATCCAGCCGGCCTTGAGGCTGACACTGGGTATGACGACGGTATCTTCAAGCGCGTTGCCGAACTTTTATCGCTGCGGAAACATATGCCGCAGCGTGTCGTCGCGGTTTACGAAGTGATGCCAGAGCGCGCCGGAAATATGCAGCACCAGCAGTGCCAGCAGAGCGTTCCACAGCAGTTCTTTATGGAAAAATTCCAACTGTTTGGCAATATCGATATTCTTTTCCACCAGCGGTGGCAGTTTGAACAGCCAGAAAAGTGGTGTCTCCTTTCCTGCAAACTGGCGCATGGCCATGCCGGTAATCGGCATGGCCAGCATCAATACGTAAAACAGCCCCTGTACCAGTAGTGAGAGTTTCTGCTGCCAGCGGCCACCGAAGAGTTTCGGCCGGGGGTGGGTGCTGCGCCAGTAGAGGCGCAGCAGCGCGAGTAGCAGTATGCCGAAGCCGACAGTGAAATGCAGGTATTCCCACCACTTGCGCATAGGGTCGCCTTTCTCGTAGAACTCGTGGAGCTCTATTGATCCCCAGGCGCACAGGATCAAAATGGCAATCAGCCAGTGTAAGCCCTTGCTTACCGGGTTCCAGCGGTCGGTGTTGGTTTGCATGGGTGTTTCCCCTCATATTTCGCGGAAGTTACATTAGCGTGTCGGGAAGCATTTGTCTCGCGGGAATTCCGCCTTCAGTTCGCAGCGCGAATACCTTTCAAATCGGCAAAACTGGTCTCCCGCGCGGTATGTAAAAAATCCTCCAGAAATGCCTGCTCCAGCATCTCCTCGCGCACCGCCGCGTAGAGGGTGCTCCACAATCCTTTCTCCCCCAATCGCAACTGGGCGATAAACCCCTTCTGCCCCTTTTGTAGGTAGTCGTGCAGCGCCCAGTTGGGCAGCGCGCAGACGCCGCGGCCGCTGGCCGCCAGCTGCACCATCATTACGGTGAGTTCCGCGGTGCGTATTTCCGCCGGTTCCACTCCGGCGGGGTCGAGGAAGTGCTGGAAGATATCCAGCCGCTCCCGCTCCACCGGGTAGGTGATCTGCACCTCGCCGGCCAGGTCCTCCGGGGCCACCCAGCTCTTCTCCGCCAGCGGGTGTTTGCGGCTCACCGCCAGGCACATCTCGAAGCTGAACAGCGGCTGGTAGTGGATGCCTTTCAGTTCCGGGTCCGGGTTGGAGGTCACCACCAGGTCCAGGTCGCCGCGCACCAGCGCCGGCAGTGGCGCAAAGTGGAAGCCGCTGGAAAGGTCCAGTTCCACCTCCGGCCAGTTGTCCCGGTAATGGTCCAGGGTGGGCATCAGCCATTGATAGCAGCTGTGGCACTCGATGGCGATATTCAGCCGCCCCGCCTGGCCGGAGGCCAGCCGCGCCAGATCCCGCTGGGCCAGCGCCACCCGGGGCAGAACCTCGTCCGCCAGCTGCAGCAACCGCAGCCCGGCGCTGGTAAAGCGCAGCGGGCGCGACTTGCGCACGAACAGCGCCTGGTCGTGCCGCTCCTCCATCTCGCGGAACAGATGGGAGAGGGCGGACTGGGTCAGGTGCAGCCGCTCCGCGGCGCGCACCATGCTGCCGGTCTCCCGCAGCAAGGTGAGCGCCCGCAAATGTCGCAGTTCGATCATCTTTAGAAAAATTCATGTTCAGGGCAAAAAATATGAAATTGATTGAACAACACCTGCCCCTCAGAATCAACCCCGAATTTACGCCGGGAGCGCCGAGCCCCGGCTCGGCTACGGGCCGCAGGCCCGTCTCCCCCGCAGGAGCGCCCCATGGCCGCGATCGGACTCTCCGCATTCTTCGAGCATCGATCGCGGCCATGGGCCGCTCCTACAGAACGATCAGCGAATTGACAGGAAGGAAGGCAAATGGCACAGACACATATCCTCGGCTACCCGCGCATCGGCGCCGGCCGCGAACTGAAAAAGGCCCAGGAGGCCTACTGGAAAGGCGAGATTTCGCAGCAGAGGCTGCTGGCGGTGGGTGCGGAGATTCGCCGCGGCAACTGGCAGGCGCAGCGCGATGCGGGGCTCTCCCGTGTCGCCGTGGGCGATTTCGCCTGGTACGACCAGGTGCTCAACCATACGCTGATGTTCGGCGCGGTGCCGCCGCGTTTCGATGAGGGCGCCGCGGAAAGCAAGCTGGACCAGTACTTCCGCCTGGCCCGCGGCCGCGCCCCTTCCGGCGAGCCGGTGGCGGCCAGCGCCATGACCAAGTGGTTCGATACCAATTACCACTACTTGGTGCCGGAGTTCGCTGCGGACCAGTCTTTCGCGCTGGACAGCGACTGGTTGCTGGAGGAGGTGCGGGAGGCCCAGTCCCAGGGGCACCGCGCCAAGCCGGTGGTGATAGGTCCGCTGACCTACCTGTGGTTGGGCCGCGCCGAAGGCGAGGCGCTGGACCTGCTGCCGAAACTGCTGCCCTGCTACGAACAGCTGTTGCAACAGATCGCCGGGGCCGGTGTCGACTGGGTGCAGATCGACGAGCCGATCCTGGGGCTGGACCTGCCCGCTGCCTGGTGCGACATCTTCGCGCCGGCGTACCAGCAGCTCGCCGAGGCCGCGCCTTCGCTCAAACTGCTGTTGGCCACCTATTTTTCCTCCCTGCGGGAAAACCTGCCTCTGGCCTTTTCCCTGCCGGTGGCCGGGGTGCATATCGACTGCGTGCGCGCGCCGGAAGAATTGGCCGCGGCCGTGGAGGCGCTGGGCGAAGATCAGGTGCTCTCCGTCGGCGTGTTGAACGGACGCAATGTCTGGCGCGGCGACCTGGGCAAGTGGCAACGGCAGCTGCAGCCGCTGGAGCGGCAATTGGGCGAGCGCCTGTGGCTCTCCGCCAGCTGTTCGCTGCTGCACTGCCCGGTGGACCTGGAAACGGAGACCGCGCTGCCCGCGGAACAGTTGCGGAAACTGGCCTACAGTCGCCAGAAACTCAATGAACTCGGCCAGTTGCAGTCCCTCCTGAAGGGGGAGGCCACTGCCGCTGAAGGATCCGCGGCACCCTCGGCCGCCGCCGCAGTGGCGGCGGAACTGGAGGACACCTGGCGCCCGCAAGCCTACGGGGAGCGCGCCGCCCTGCAGCGCGAGCGCTGGCAACTGCCGTCGCTGCCCACCACCACCATCGGCTCTTTCCCGCAAACCGACCTGCTGCGCAAGGTGCGCAAACAGTTTCGCAGCGGGGAGATTTCCGAAGCGGATTACAAGGAACACCTGCGCGCGGAAATCGCCGAAGCCATCCGCCGCCAGGAAATACTCGGCCTGGATGTACTGGTGCACGGCGAGGCGGAGCGCAACGACATGGTGGAATATTTCGGCGAGCAGCTGGATGGCTTTGTGCACACCGGCAATGGCTGGGTACAGAGCTACGGTTCCCGTTGCGTAAAGCCGCCGATCATATTCGGGGATATCTCCCGCCCCGAACCCATGACCGTGGAGTGGAGCAGCTACGCCCAGAGTCTGACCCAAAAACCGGTCAAGGGTATGCTCACCGGACCGGTGACCATTCTCAACTGGTCGTTCCCCCGCGAGGATATTCCGCGCAGCGAGAGCTGCCTGCAAATCGCCAAGGCGCTGCGGCAGGAAGTGCTCGACCTGGAAGCCGCCGGTATCGGCATTATCCAGATCGACGAGCCGGCCCTGCGCGAAGGGGTACCGCTGCGGGAATCGGAGCACCAGGATTATTTCAGTTGGGCGGTGGCCTGTTTCCGCTATACCTGCAGCAAGGTGAAGCCGGAGACGCAGATCCATACCCATATGTGCTACAGCAATTTCAACGCAATCATGAATGCGATAGTGGCACTGGACGCGGACGTAATCACCATCGAGTCCGCGCGTTCGGATCTGCAATTGCTGCACGCATTTGCCGGCAAGAACGGCGGTTACCCGAACGAGATAGGCCCGGGCATTTACGATATCCACTCGCCCAATGTGCCGGAGCGGGAGGAGTTGGTGGCGCGGCTGAGAAAGATCGCCGAAGCGATCCCCGCGGAGAAGCTCTGGGTGAATCCGGACTGCGGTCTCAAGACCCGCAACTGGGCGGAGGTGGGTTCGTCGCTGCTGAATATGGTGGAGGCGGCGCGTGCTTTGCGCACGGAGTTGGCGGCCTGATATTTTTCTTTAAACATGGATCGCGGGCATGGCCCGCTCCTACAGGGTATTTTTTCCGGAATCTGTAGGAGCGGCCTATGGCCGCGATTGAATTCTCAGTTGGCGGGAAGTCCGGTCGCGGGCATGGCCCGCTCCTACAGGGTATTTTTTTCCGGGAATCTGTAGGAGCGGGCCATGCC
>NZ_JBOFOC010000024.1:0-17342 GCF_051659245.1 Microbulbifer sp. | reverse complement strand
ATTACTCCGGATAAACAAATGAACATCTGTAGGGTGGATAAGCGTCAGCGCATCCACCAATAAGGAAAGAGATTGTGAGCAAGAAAATCATGATCCTGCCCGGCGACGGCATAGGCCCGGAAATCGTCGAACAGGCACTGGCGGTGCTGAGCGCCGCGGACAGTAAATTCGGCCTGGACCTGGAGTTCAGCGAAGGCCTGATCGGCGGCGCCGCCATCGACGAATACGGCGAGCCGCTCACCGACGCCACCCTGGAAACGGCGCGGCAGTGCGACGCGGTACTGTTGGGCGCCGTTGGCGGGCCCAAGTGGGACAAACTGGACCGGGAAATCCGCCCGGAAAAAGGCCTGCTGAAAATCCGCAGCGGCCTGGGCCTCTACGCCAACCTGCGTCCGGCGATCCTCTACCCGCAGCTGGCTGAGGCTTCCAGCCTCAAGCCGGAAGTGGTATCCGGGTTGGATATCCTGATCGTACGCGAACTTACCGGCGGTATCTATTTCGGCGAGCCGCGGGGTATCCGCACTCTGGAAAACGGCGAGAAGCAGGGCTTTAACACCTACGTCTACAAAGAGTCGGAAATCGAGCGCATCGCGCGCACTGCATTTGAAGCCGCGCGCAAAAGAAACGGCAAGTTGTGCTCGGTGGACAAGTCCAACGTGCTGGAGGTCACTGTCCTGTGGCGCGAAGTGCTGGACCGCCTGGCGCCGGAGTACCCGGATGTGGAGCTCTCCCATATGCTGGTGGACAACGCGGCCATGCAACTGGTGCGCGCGCCCAAGCAGTTCGATGTGATGGTCACCGGCAATATGTTCGGGGATATCCTCTCCGACGCCGCCGCCATGCTCACCGGCTCCATCGGCATGCTGCCGTCCGCGTCCCTGAACGAGAGCGGTTTCGGCCTCTACGAGCCCTGTCACGGGTCCGCGCCGGATATCGCCGGCCAGGGTATTGCCAATCCGCTGGCGACCATCCTGTCCGCGGCGATGATGCTGCGCTACTCGCTGAATATGGGCGAGGCCGCCGATGCGATCGAAGCGGCTGTCAGCAAAGTTTTGGATGCGGGGCTGCGTACCGCGGATATCTATACCGGTGATTGTCAAAAGGTATCCACCGCGGAAATGGGCGCGGCAGTGGTGGACGCTTTCTAATCCTTAACGCCGCTTTCTCTCGTCACCCCGGCGCAGGCCGGGGTTCAGAAGACCACAGATTCAACAGGATACTGCAATGCAAAAAGTAGGTTTTATAGGCTGGCGCGGTATGGTCGGCTCCGTATTGATGGAGCGCATGCGGGCGGAAAACGATTTCGCCCATATCGCCGAACCGGTGTTTTTCTCCACCTCCAACGCCGGCGGTGAAGCGCCGGATGTCGGCCGCGAGCTGCCGCCCCTGGGCGACGCTTACGATATTGACGCCCTCGCGGAGCTGGACGCCATCGTCAGCTGCCAGGGCGGCGACTATACAAAAGAGATTTTCCCCAAGTTGCGCGATCAGGGCTGGAAGGGCTACTGGATCGACGCCGCCTCCAGCCTGCGCATGGACGACGACGCAATTATCGTGCTGGACCCGGTCAACCGCGATGTAATCGACCGTGGCATCGACGCCGGGGTGAAAAATTTTATCGGCGGAAACTGTACCGTCAGCCTGATGCTGATGGGGCTGGGCGGGCTGTTCAAGGCCGGCCTGGTGGAGTGGGTTTCCGCGATGACCTATCAGGCCGCGAGCGGCGCCGGTGCGAAAAACATGCGCGAGCTGATCTCGCAGATGGGCGCCATCCGCGACGGCGTGGCCGGCGAACTGGCAGACCCGGCCAGCGCCATTCTGGAACTCGACCGCAAGGTGGCCGAAAACATGCGCAGTGGGGATTTCCCCTCCGCGGAATTCGGCGCACCCCTGGCCGGCAGCCTGCTGCCCTGGATCGACACCCAGCTGGAAAACGGCCAGAGCCGCGAGGAGTGGAAGGCGCAGGTGGAGGCCAACAAGATCCTCGGCACCGATTCCACGATACCGGTAGACGGTACCTGTGTGCGCATCGGCGCCATGCGCTGCCACAGCCAGGCGTTTACCATCAAACTGAAAAAAGACGTGCCCGTGTCTGAAGTGGAGCAGCTGATCGGTGCCGCCAACGACTGGGTAAAGGTGGTTCCCAACGAGCGCGAGGCCACTCTTCAGCAACTGACGCCCACCGCGGTCACCGGCAAGCTGGATATCCCGGTGGGTCGCCTGCGCAAGCTGAACATCGGCCCCGAATACCTGTCCGCCTTTAGTGTGGGCGACCAGCTGCTCTGGGGCGCCGCGGAACCGCTGCGCCGGGTGCTGTTGATTCTGCTGGGCAAGCTGTAACCCGGGAGCGCGGAGCTATTGACCTTGGGGGCGCTGAAGGCTCCAGCTCCGCTTGCGGGCCCGCCCGCCCTCTCAATTAAGGATATTCCTTGCCTGTGTCGCAAATAAACCGCCCCGCATCGCCGGGGCGGCTTCCCCCTTCTCTATCCGCGGGTATAATCGCCCCGCTTTTACCCCGCCAGCCTATCCGAAGTGAGTTGTTATGACGGAAACCTCCCGTGAACTGGTAATCGTCGGCGTGGACAGCGCCGCCTTCGCCCCCCTGCTGGAAATACTCGAAGAGCGCAAGACCGTGCAGCCCGCCCAGCTTCGCCTGCTGGAAGAGGAGGAGGGGGTGGCGGATCCCCAAGTGTTTGCCAATCGCAGCATTCCGGTGCAGTCCCTGGAAAAATTCACCTTTGCCCCGGAACAGGTGGTGATTGTGCTGAAAAGTGGTGAGGCGGCGCTGGCGGCCATGGCCGCTGCGGAAGCGTCCGGCGCCTGGATTCTGGACGGCGCGGACAATACCCGCGGTGACGAATCCGTTACCCTGGTCCATCCGCTGCTGAATATGGCGGAAATCGGCCGGGCGGAGCGCCGTGTACTGGCGTTGCCGGGCGCCGGTGCGGCAATGGTGGCCGAGGCCCTGGCGCCGCTGCGCGATCAGCTGCAGGCGGTGGAGGTGATCCTGAACCAGCCGGTGTCCGCGCTGGGCAAAGGCGCCGTGGACGCCATGGCCGCGCAGACCGCGCGCATGTTCAACGGACAGGAAGCGGAGATAGATTCGGCCATCGGCCACCGCTTGGCCTTCAATCACCTCAGTTCCAGTGAGGCGCTGCTCGCCAGCGGGCACAACCTTTCCGAACTCGCACTGGTACACGATTTGCGTCGGTTGCTCGGAGAGGAGATTGCCCTGGATGCGAGTATCAATACCGCTTCTGTTTTTCACGGCCAACTGGCCAATGTGCGCGCAATCCTGAAAGAGGATGCCGATCTGGAGCAGGTCGGTGCACTGCTGCGCAACGGCGCGCGCCTGAAAATGAGCGAGCGCCCGTCGGCGGAAGAGGCGGTCGGCGGCGAGGAGACCCTGATTGGCCGCGTGCGACAGAGCCTGATAAACGTACGTCAGGTCAATTTTTGTGCAGCATCGGACAATTTGCGCCGCGACCTGGCGATGAATTGCGCACTGATTGTTCACTTGTTGCTAAAAAACCACTGATAATTAATACTTAGCCGCCATAGTGAAGGTTGCTTCTTAACTTCGTTTGGATTGGGATGGCGAGTGATTCGCCGGGATGGAAGTCTGTCGTTGCGACAATCGCTCCATTGAACATTTACTGTACAGTGATGGGGTTTCTGAAGGTGCACATTTCGGAAATGCCCGGTGATTCTAACAATAAAGGGAATCGGATATGCGTGTGCGAAAGCTGGCACTAGCGGTTGGTCTGGTCAGCGCACTGGGTGGCAACGCGGCTCTGGCGCTCGGGTTGGGTGAGATCAAGCTGAACTCGACCCTCAATCAGCCTCTCGATGCAGAGATCAAACTGCTGCAAACACGCGGTCTAGGTGACACCGAAATCAAGGTGCGCCTCGCCGGCCACGAGGATTTTGAGCGGGCGGGCGTGGACAGGTCTTACCTGCTCAACGAACTGAACTTTGATG
Organism: Microbulbifer sp.; assembly: GCF_051659245.1. NCBI lineage: Bacteria > Pseudomonadati > Pseudomonadota > Gammaproteobacteria > Cellvibrionales > Microbulbiferaceae > Microbulbifer > Microbulbifer sp. Next base: position 13,361 of record NZ_JBOFOC010000024.1, on the reverse strand, counting down.
TGGACTATTCCGGTGGCGAACCGGTGATCCGCATATCCAGCCGTGTCCCCATTCGTGAACCCTTTCTGAATTTCCTGGTGGAGACCCGCTGGCCCAACGGCCGGTTGCTGCGGGAGTACACCCTGCTGATGGATCTGCCGGCCTTCTCCGGTGAAACTGCGCAACAGCCGGTGCGCGCCGCCGAACGCGAGCGCCAGCAGGTCCGCCGCCAGGCGCCGGTGCAGAGGCCGCTCGAACAGACCCGGACCGAGCCGGTGCAGGCGCCGCAAACCCCCGAACCCCGGGAGCAGCAACCGTCGCCCGGGGAGCCGGAAGTGCAGCAGCCCGCGTCGGAGGAGCCGCTGGAACTGCGCCGTGAGACACAGACCGCCCGGGTTCAGGAAGACAGCGGCAGCCGTGTTTACGGCCCGGTGGTCGCCAACCAGACCCTGTGGGAAATCGCCGTCGACAATCGTGTCGGCAGCGATCTCTCCGTGCAGCAGACCATGCTGGCGATCCAGCGCCTCAATCCCGAGGCATTCATCAACGACAATATCAACCTGCTGAAGCGGGGCGCGGTGCTGCGCCTGCCCAGCGCCGAGGATGTGCGCGCGCTCACCCTTACCGAAGCCATTGCCGAAGTGGCCTCGCAGAACGAATCCTGGCGCCAGCGCTCGGGTGTTGAACCCGCCACCGGGGCTCCGCTGGACGCCCGTGCGGCCACCGCGGAAGCTCCCTCCGCGGAGAGCGTTGAGGGTCGGGTGAGCCTGGCCGCGCCGGGGGACAACGAGTTCGTCCTGTCCGGTTCCGGCAGCGGCACCGGGGACAGCGAGGCCCTGGTCGGCGAACTGTCGGTTACCGAGGAGGAGCTGGACAAGTCGCGCCTGGAAAACGAGGAACTGCAGGAGCGCATCTCGGAGCTGGATGAACAGATCGACACCATGGAGCGCCTGGTAGAGGTTTCCAACGAAGAGATGCAGGCCGTCCAGGCCGCCGCCGAACAGTCCGGCTCCGAAGAGGCCGCCGTCGAGGACGCTCCGGCGGAAACCGAGGAGTTCACTGAAGCGGAAACCGTTGCCGGGGTGGAAGAAGCTCCAGTGGAAGAGGAAACCGCTGCCGGGGCGGAAGAAGCTCCGGTGGAGGAGGAAACCCCCGAGGCAGAGGCGGACACCGACCGCAACCGGGTGGTAACGGTGCAGACCCAGTCGGAGCCCTCGCTGGTGGACCGGCTGATGGACAATATCCAGCTGATAGGGATCGCTGCGGGCGTCCTGATGATCGGTCTGTTCGGTTTCTTCACCTGGCGCCGCCGCAAAGAGGAAGAGGAGGCCATTCGCCAGGTGGAGGCGGAGATGGCCGCCGAGCGTGCCCTGGCCACGGCGCCGGAGCTCAGTGCGGCGGACAAGAACCTGACCGCTGTGGAAAACGTGCAGGTCGAAGACAATTTCGACCTGGACCAGTTGGATGACGTGGATACCGGCGATCCGGTTTCGGAAGCGGAAATCCACCTGTCCCTGGGCCAGTACGGCGATGCGGAGAACAAGCTGCTGGCCGGCCTGGAAAATGCGCCGGACAATGTGGAGGCGCGCCTGATGCTGCTGGAGGTGTACGCGCACCAGCAGAGTATCGACAGGTTCGACGATCACTACCGTCAGCTGCTCAGCGCCAGCGACGGCCCAGTTGCGGACCGCGCCGCGCGCCTGCGTGAGAGTATCGCCGGTGCGCCGCCGTTCGAGGCGCCGGCGATGGATTTCTCCAGCGAGTCCCTGGAGGCCACGCAACTGGACGACATCAGTGCTTCTTTTGAAGATGATTTCTCCAGCGCGAGCTCCTCCTCCGGTTTCGAAAGCTCTTCTTCTTCCGGTTTCGAAAGTGAAGGGGAGGGCGACAGCTCGCTGCTGGACGACCTGGCCGTGGACCTGTCCTTCGACAGCGGCAGCGATACCGCCGGAGATGACGACGGGGAATTCACTCTCGACCTGGAACTGGATACCGACCAGGGCGACGATACTACCGGCCAGCGGGAATCCGAAGCCGAGGGTGAGGAATTCAACCTGGACGACCTGATGTCCGGTGGAGAGCTGGACCTGGGCGATATGGGCGGGGGCAGCGACAGCGCTGAGCCCGGGCAGGTCGCGGAGAGCGACGACGGCGGGTTGGATTTCGACCTGGATCTCTCTCCCATGGAGGACGACAGCGCCGCGGAGCCGGAGGAGTTCTCAACCTCCTCTGAAATTGCTTCGGAGGACGACCTCGGAGACCTTTCCCTGGATGACCTGGAGAGCTTTGGCGGTGAGCTGGACGGTGGCCTGGATCTGGACTCCATTGACCCGGACGATATCGCCGGTCTGGATGAGCCCCTGGTCGCGGAGAACGATACCGACGTCGCTGTGCCCGAGGAAAAGCCACCGCAGCCCCAGTCTCAGCCAAAACCCCAGCCCCAGCCTCAGCCCCAGCCGAAACAGTCCGCGGTCCCGGAGCCCGCCGCAGAGCAGGACGCATCGGCGGATCTGGGCGACCTGAGCTTCGACCTGGAGAGCGACCTGGACTCCGAGCTGAACCTGCTCGAGGGCAGCGACGAGGTCGGCACCAAACTGGAACTGGCACAGGCCTACCTGGACATGGGAGACAAGGAGGGCGCCAAGGACATTCTCTCCGAGGTTGTGGAGGAAGGCGGCGACGAACACAAGCGTCGTGCGAAGGAAATGTTGGAGCGGGTGACCTGAATGCGGAATGCGGAATGATGAATGCGGAATGATGAATGCGGAATGATGAATGCGGAATGGAGCTGCACCGACCTTCATCTTCGCACTAAAATCCGCATTTATCGTTCTACAGGAATTCAGCGTAACCGCGGTGCTAGATAGTGTCTGATATTTCGCATTCATCATTCCGCATTCCGCATTACACCTACCGCCCCAACGGCGAAGTCCCCCCCGGCGAACAGCTTCCCGAGGGCATTCGCCGTATCGCTCTGGGCGTTGAGTACTGCGGAGCGCGCCTGCACGGTTTCCAGAAGCAGGCGTCCGCCGCAGAGACGGTGCAGGCCCATTTGGAGCAGGCCCTGTCCAGCATCGCCAATGAGCCCGTGACTCTGGTATGCGCCGGCCGCACCGACGCCGGCGTACACGCCACCAACCAGGTGATTCACTTCGACACCCGCGCAGTGCGGCCGCAGCGCGCCTGGGTGCAGGGCGTCAACACCCGCTTGCCGGATTCAGTACGGGTGCGCTGGGCGCAGGAGGTGCCGGCGCAGTTCCACGCGCGCTTCTCCGCCCGCGCGCGCAGCTACCGCTACCTGATTCACAGCGCGCCGACGCGTTCCGCGCAGGCGGCATCCGAAGTCACCTGGACCCAGCACGAGCTGGACCTGGATGCGATGCGCGCGGGGGCAGGGCACCTGCTCGGGCGCCACGACTTTACCAGCTTCCGCGCCAGTCAGTGCCAGGCGAAAAGTCCGGTGCGCGACCTCACCCGCCTGGATATCGCCCCCGTCGGCCAACTGATCGTATTGGAGGTGAGCGCCAACGCCTTTCTCCACCATATGGTGCGCAATATCGTCGGCGTGCTGATGGCGGTGGGTCGCGGCGAGAGAAAGCCGAAGTGGGTGAGGGAAGTCCTGGAGTCCCGCGACCGCACCGCCGGCGGCGTCACCGCGCCGCCGTTCGGACTCTATCTGGTGGATGTGGAATACCCGAAGGAATTCAACCTGCCCGAATCGCAACCGGGGCCACTGCTGGTGCCCCTGCCCCTCGGCAGACTCGGCATGGAAGCGCTGTAGGAAGCGGCCCATGGCCGCGATCTGAATGCCAGGTGCCCCGAAAACCTGATCGCGGCCACCGGTGTTCCTGCAACAACTTTGCCCATCCCGCGGGAACTGCTAGTATCGCGGGCCCCTTTAATTTTGAACGGCCGGTCGAATGCGCGTAAAAATCTGCGGCATCACCAATATCGAAGACGCGACTGCGGCGGCGGATACCGGTGCCGATGCACTCGGCCTGGTGTTTTACCCGGCCAGCCCCCGCTGCATCGACGGTGAACGGGCGGCGGCTGTCGCGGCGGCGGTATCCCCTTTCGTCACCCTCACAGGTTTGTTTGTGAATGCTGCGGCGGCGGAGGTTGAGCAGGTGTTGGCGCAGGTGCCGCTCAACCTGCTGCAGTTCCACGGCGATGAGAGCGCCGGGTATTGCGAGCAGTTCCGGCGCCCCTATATCAAGGCGCTGCGCATGAAAGACGGCCTGGATGTACTCGCGGCCATGGCGGCGCACCCGAAGGCGCGGGGATTTCTGCTCGACGCCTACCGTCCCGGGGTACCCGGCGGCACCGGTGAAACCTTCGACTGGCAGCGGGTGCCGCAACACAGTGGGCGCGATGTCATACTTGCCGGCGGCCTGACCCCGGACAATGTGGCTGCGTCCATCGCCGCGGCGCGGCCGCAGGCGGTGGACGTCAGCGGCGGCGTGGAGGCGGCGCCGGGGCGCAAGGACCATGAGAAGGTCGAGGCCTTTATCCGCGCGGCGAAAGCCGGTGATCAGTTATCAGTTATCGATGGAGCACAACAGTGAGTAATCGAGGTTCAGTGGATTTCTCGGCCTATCCGGATGCCGGCGGGCACTTCGGTCCATACGGCGGCCGTTTTGTGTCGGAGACGCTGATCAGCGCGCTGGATGAGTTGCAGGCGATGTACTCGAGCCTGAAAGACGATCCGGAATTCCAGGCCGCCTTCGACTACGATCTCGCCCACTATGTGGGCCGCCCCTCGCCGCTGTACCTGGCCGAGCGGCTGACGGCGCAGGCCGGCGGCGCGCGTATCTGGCTCAAGCGCGAGGACCTGAACCACACCGGCGCGCACAAGGTGAACAACACCGTGGGCCAGGCGCTGCTGGCCAAGCGCAGCGGCAAGAGCCGCGTGATCGCCGAGACCGGCGCCGGCCAGCACGGCGTCGCCACCGCCACCGTGGCCGCCCGCCTGGGATTGAAATGTGCGGTGTACATGGGGGCGGAGGACGTCAAGCGCCAATCCCCCAATGTCTACCGCATGAAATTGCTCGGTGCGGAAGTGATTCCGGTGGAATCCGGCTCCAAGACCCTGAAGGACGCCATGAACGAGGCCATGCGCGACTGGGTCACCAATGTGGACGACACCTTCTACATTATCGGCACCGTTGCCGGCCCCCACCCCTATCCGCAACTGGTACGGGATTTCAACTCGGTGATCGGCCGGGAGGCGCGCCGCCAGAGCCTGGAGGAATTCGGTCGTCTGCCGGACGCCCTGGTAGCCTGTGTCGGCGGCGGCTCCAACGCCATCGGCCTGTTCCACCCCTTCCTGAACGACAGTGAAGTGAAAATGTACGGCGTGGAAGCGGGCGGCGAGGGCCTGGCCACCGGCCGCCACGCAGCGCCGCTAAACGAAGGTGTGCCGGGCATACTGCACGGCAACCGCACCTACCTGATGGAGGATGAAGACGGCCAGATTATCGAGACCCACTCGGTTTCCGCGGGCCTCGACTACCCGGGGGTGGGCCCTGAGCACGCCTGGCTGAAGGATATCGGCCGCGTGGAATACGTGACCGCGGACGACAGCGAGGCCCTGGACGCCTTCCGCAAACTCACCCGCACCGAGGGCATCCTGCCGGCGCTGGAGTCCAGCCATGCGGTGGCCTACGCGCTGAAGTTGGCCGCCACCATGACGCCGGAGCAGAACATCGTGGTCAACCTGTCCGGCCGCGGCGACAAGGATATTTTTACCGTAGCCGCCATCGACGGCATCCAGGTGTAGGAGTGGGCCAAGTCTCGCGTTTACAAAGCATGCTTTGTGCGAGGCTTGGCGACCCGCCAGGGATGGCGGGGCCGGGGTCAAAACAGACGCATGGTGTCGCGCCAGGGATGGCAAGGTTGAAGCCTGATGCCGGCACTAATCGCCCCGGGCGTAGACTCTCACAGTGAATTAAGGAATGAGCCAGTGACGCAAAAAAACCGCATCGACCGCCGCTTCACCCAACTGCGCACCGAGGGCCGCAAGGCGCTGGTGACCTATATCGTCGCCGGCGACGGCGGCCTGGAAAACACCGTGCCGATGATGCACCAGTTAGTGGAGGCCGGTTCCGACCTGATCGAGCTGGGTGTGCCTTTCTCCGACCCCATGGCCGAGGGGCCGGTGATCCAAAAGGGCCACGAGCGGGCCCTCGAGCACAAGTCATCCCTGCGCAAGTGCCTGGAGCTGGTGAAGGAATTCCGCCGGGAGGACGGGGAGACCCCGGTAATCCTGATGGGTTACGCCAACCCCATTGAAAAAATGGGCGCGGAGCAGTTTGCCGATGCGGCCCGGGATGCCGGTGTGGACGGTGCGCTCACCGTGGACCTGCCGGCGGAAGAGGCGGGACCCTTGAATCAACTGCTGGGCGATCGCGGCCTGCGCAATATTTTTCTGCTCACACCGACCACCAGCGAAGAGCGCATCGAAACGATCACCCGGCTGGCCAGCGGCTTTGTCTACTATGTTTCCCTGAAGGGAGTCACGGGTGCCGGGCACCTTGACCTGGATTCGGTGCGCGACAACCTGGCTCGCATCCGCCGCCACACCGACCTGCCGCTGTGCGTGGGTTTCGGCATCAAGGACGGCGCTTCCGCCCGCGCGGTGAGCGAACCTGGCGACGGTGCGGTTGTGGGCAGCGTACTGGTATCCACCATCGGCGAGGCGCGGGATGCCGCCGAGGCCAAAGGCAAAATCACATCGCTGGTCGGCGAAATGCGCGCGGCACTGGATGCATAACCCGGTGCGTATGGCGCACCTGCCTGAATGTCGAAGTGGCCAGAAAGCCCGGTGCTGCGACTGATCTGGCTAGGTTTGCGGTTTCGCTTAGTGTTTTAATTCTCAGCCTGAAAAATACCGGCTGGTAGAATAGCGCCGGCCTGAAAAAAACATCGGAAGACGAGATGAGCTGGTTAGAAAAAATTGTCCCCGCAGTAATCCGCACCGAGCGCCGCAAGGGCGCCAGCAAGGTTCCGGAGGGCGTGTGGAAAAAGTGCGTCAAGTGCGACGCCATGCTCTACCGCCCGGAGCTGGAGCGCAACCTGGATGTGTGCCCCAAGTGCGATCACCACTTCCGTATCGGCGCCCGCCGTCGCCTGGATATGTTCCTCGACGAAGACGAACGCGAGGAACTGGCCACCGACGTGGTACCGGTGGACCGCCTGAAATTCAAGGACGTAAAAAAATACAAGGACCGCCTCACCCAGGCGCAGAAAGCGACCGGGGAAAAGGACGCATTGATTGCGATGCGCGGCACCCTGAAGGGCAAACCCCTGGTGGCTGTGGCCTTCGAGTTCGCGTTTCACGGCGGCTCCATGGGTTATGTGGTAGGCGAGCGTTTCACCCGCGCGGCCCAGCGCGCGCTGGACGAGGGTATCCCGCTGGTGTGCTTTTCCGCTACCGGCGGCGCGCGCATGCAGGAGGCGCTGATCTCGCTGATGCAGATGGCCAAGACCTCCGCGGTGCTGGAGAAGCTGAAAATGGCCGGTCTGCCCTATATCTCCATTATGACCGACCCGGTGTACGGCGGCGTGTCCGCCTCCCTGGCCCTGCTGGGGGACATCAACGCCGCCGAGCCCGGCGCCCGCGCCGGTTTTGCCGGCCCCAATATCATCGAGCAGACCATCCGCCAGAAGCTGCCCAAGGGGTTCCAGCGCACCGAGTTCCTGCTGGAGCACGGCGCCATCGATATGATCATTCCCCGCGCGGAGATGCGCAGGACCGTTGCGCGGTTGCTGGGCAAGCTGACCGGCGCCTGATCCAGATAGATCTCCTTGTAGGAGCGGCCCATGGCTGCGATCGGAGTCGCAGATAGCTGCAAGTTCGATCGCGGCCATGGGCCGCTCCTACATAGTTACGATACCGACTATGTCCTCACTGAAAGACTGGCTTTCCCGCCTGGAGCGGCTGCACCCCACGGAAATCGAACTTGGCCTGGACCGCGTGGCCCGGGTGGCGCGCGCGCTGGATGTGCAGAAACCGGCCCCCAAAGTCATCACCGTCGCCGGCACCAACGGCAAGGGTTCCTGCATCGCCGCCATGGAGGCCCTGCTCCGCGCCGGCGGTCATTCGGTGGGCGCCTACAGTTCCCCCCATCTGCTGCGTTTCAACGAGCGGGTGCGTATCGACGGCATTGAGGTGGAGGATGCCGAGCTGGTGCGCGCTTTCGAGTCGGTGGAGGCCGTGCGGGGCGAAGTCAGCCTGACCTATTTCGAATACACCACCCTGGCGGCGCTGTGGCTGTTCCGGGAAGCCGGTGTGGAGTTCGCACTGCTGGAGGTGGGCCTCGGCGGGCGCCTGGATGCGGTCAACCTGGTGGATGCGGATATCGCGGTGATCACCAGTATAGCGGTGGATCACGAAGACTGGCTGGGCAGCGACCGGGAGGTCATCGGCCGGGAGAAGGCCGGTATTTTGCGCCCGGGCGCCCCCTTTGTCTGCGCAGATCCGGAGCCGCCGCTGTCGGTCGCCTCGGCGGCCGGTGGACTGGGCTGCCCCAGCTATTTTATCGGACGCGACTTCCTGGTCGACGGCGCCGGCTACCGTTTTGGCGAACTCGGCTTCGAACTGCCGACCACCGCCCTGCCGCGCCCCAGCATCGCCGCCGCCGTCACCGCGCTGGCGGTGCTCGATGTGCTGCCGGAAGATATCACAGGGGCGTTGGCGCCGCTCGAACTGATGGGGCGCTGCCAGCAGGTGCACTGGCGCGGCCGTTCGCTGCTGCTGGATGTGGGTCACAACCCGGCGGCCGCGGAGTACCTGGCGCGCCGGCTGGAGGACAACCCCGTCGCTGGCGAGACCCGGGCGCTGGTGGCGGTCATGGCCGACAAGGACCTGCCGGGGCTGTTTATGCCCCTGGTCGAAAAGGTCGATTCCTGGTATCCGTCGCTGCTGCCGGGCAATGAGCGCGCGGCCGATTGCCCCACGCTGATCGCCGGGCTGCGTAGCGCCGGCGTGGCGGAAGCCCGTATCCGCGCCGGCTGCGCGCCGGTCCGCGAGGCCGTGGAGCGAGCCCTGGGTGAGATCGGTGTCAAAGACAGGTTGCTTGTCTTCGGTTCCTTCTTTACTGTTGCGGAAGTTTTACAGTGCATACGAGAAGGCGGCGATGGCGAGCCGGGACTTTGATCTCGCAAAACACGGCCCGGTAAGGCGGGCCCGGCTGAACGATGGCTTCAAGCAGCGCATCGTGGGCGCGCTGGTGCTCGCCGCGCTGGCGGTGATCTTCCTGCCGACCCTGTTCGATCGCGAGGGCGCCCGCTATATCGACGCCACCAGCCAGATTCCGCCGGCGCCAGATATCCAGCCCATCGAGATCGCCGAGCCCCGGCCGGTGACGGATGCAGCCCCGGCCCCTGCACCGGAAGACGCCTTCCAGCCGGAATTGGTGGAACAGCCTTCCAGACCGCCGGCGCCGCCGGAGAAAAACGTTGCGCAAAAGCCGGCTGCGGAAAGCGAAACACCGGCGGCGCAAAAAGACGATCCGCCCATTCTCGACGCCCGCGGCCTGCCGGTCGCCTGGGTCGTGCAGGTGGCCTCCTACAGCGATGAAGCCCGCGCGGAACGGCTTCGCACGCGTCTGATGGATGAGGGCTACAAGGCCTATACCCGCGGGGTGACCACCGACAAAGGCCGCTTCGTGCGGGTATTCGTGGGCCCGAAAGTCAGTGAGGCGGACGCCCGGGGGGCCAAGCGCGAACTGGACCAGTTGCTCGATGCGCAGACTCTGGTATTGCGTTTCAAGCCGTGATGCGCAATGCATATCCTCCCGCGATTCACTTTCCACTGATCCCTGTTCACTGACCATCGATCACTGTAAAATGCGCGCTCTTCGCGGCAGCCGCCGAGGCGGGTAGGTTGAATGAATTGGGCTGACTGGACCATCCTGGCGATCGTGGCCATTTCCACGCTGATCGGTCTCAGCCGGGGTTTTGTGCGCGAAACCCTGTCCCTGCTCACCTGGGTGGCGGCCTTCGTGGTGGCGATGATGTTCCGCGACGAACTGGCCCCGCTGCTCTCCCGCCTGGTGGACACCCCCTCGCTGCAGGTGATCGCCGCCTTCGCCATTCTGTTTATCTTCACCCTGCTCGCCGGCGCCGGTCTCAATATGACCCTGTCTGCCTTTGTGGAGGCCACCGGGCTGTCCGGTACCGACCGGGTGTTGGGGATGGTGTTCGGACTGCTGCGCGGCGGCATTGTCGTGCTGGCGCTGCTGATACTGGCCCCGGCTCTGGCGCCGGTGGAGGAGGACGGCTGGTGGCGGGAGTCGATGCTGATTCCCCACTCCCTGGAGTTCGAGGACCGGGCGCGGGAGGCGGCCGCTGCGCTCAAGGAATTCTTTGTAAATCTTTTTTGACTGTTTTCACTGGGGCAAAAACTATGTGTGGTATTGTCGGTATTGTCGGTAAGAGTGACGTCAATCTGCAGCTGTACGACGCGCTCACCCTGCTGCAACACCGCGGACAGGACGCCGCCGGCATCGTCACCTGCGATGGTGACCGACTCTGCCAGCAGAAAGCCAACGGCCTGGTGCGCGACGTGTTCCGCGCGCGGCATATGCAGAGGCTCACCGGTAACTTCGGCATCGGCCATGTGCGATATCCCACCGCCGGCAGTTCCGGCCCCGCCCTTGCCCAGCCCTTCTACGTCAACTCCCCCTACGGCATCGCCATGGGCCACAACGGCAACCTCACCAACATGCGCGAAGTGGTGGAGGAAATCTTCCAGCAGGACCTGCGCCATATCAACACCGATTCCGATTCCGAAGTGCTGCTGAATGTGTTCGCCCACGAACTGCACAAGCTGGGCAAACTGCAGCCTGATGCGGGAGATATCTTTACCGCGATGAAAGCGGTACACAAACGGGTGCGCGGCGGCTACGCCTGCGTAGCGCTGATCGTCGGCTACGGCATCGTCGCCTTCCGCGATCCCCACGGCATACGCCCGCTGGTGTACGGCAAGCGCGAGACCGACAAGGGCACCGAGTATATGGTGGCCTCGGAATCCGTGGCCCTGGACGTGCTGGGCTACACCCTGGTGCGCGACGTGGCGCCGGGCGAGGCCATCTATATCGAACTGGACGGCACGGTACACGCGGAACAGTGCGCGGAAAATCCCTCCCTCAACCCGTGTATTTTCGAACACGTGTACTTCGCGCGCCCGGACTCCATTATGGATGGTGTGTCGGTGCACAAGGCGCGCCTGCGCCAGGGCGAACACCTGGCGGAAAAGATCCTGCGCGAACGCCCGGAACACGATATCGACGTGGTGATTCCCATTCCCGACTCCGCGCGCATCGCCGGGCAGACAGTGGCCCACAACCTCGGGGTGAAATTCCGCGAAGGCATGGTGAAGAACCGCTATATCGGCCGCACCTTTATCATGCCGGGGCAGAAGCAGCGCAAAAAATCCGTGCGCCAGAAACTGAATCCCATCACGCTGGAATTCCGCGGCAAGAACGTGTTGCTGGTGGACGACTCCATCGTGCGCGGCACCACCTGCAAGCAGATTATCCAGATGGCGCGGGAGGCGGGCGCCGCCAAAGTATATTTCGCCACCGCGGCGCCGGCGGTGAAATACCCCAACGTCTACGGCATCGACATGCCCTCCGCCAGCGAACTGGTGGCCCACGACCGCACCACCGAGGAAATCCGCGAGGAGATCGGTGCCGACTGGCTGATCTACCAGGACCTGGAGGACCTGGTAGCCAGCTCCGCCGAAGGCAACAGCGAGATCGAACAGTTCGACTGCTCGGTATTCGACGGCAACTACATCACTGGCGATGTGGACGAAGAGTACCTGGAGCAGCTGCACGCCGAGCGCAACGACGCGGCAAAGAACAGCAACGGCAGCCACAGCGCGCTGTAGCATTATCGGGACCCGGGACCCGGGACCCGGGACCCGGGGGAGAGGGCGTGAGCCACAAGGTCCGCCCAGGTGACCCATTGCCCGCCATATCGGTTAACATAATCTCCGCAAAAAGTATCTATCTTTAAAAAAACCGGGACGGTTTATGTTCGAAGACGAAGGCTACTCACTGGATACCCTGGCAGTGCGCGCCGGGCAGAGCCGCTCTCCAGAGGGCGAGCACTCCGAGGCCATCTACCTCACCTCCAGTTACGTATTCCCCTCCGCCGCCGAAGCCGCGGCGCGTTTTTCCGGTGAGTCCACCGGCAACGTCTATTCCCGCTACACCAATCCCACGGTGCGCATGTTCGAACAGCGCATCGCCGCGCTGGAAGGCGGCGAGGCGGCGGTGGCCACCTCCAGCGGCATGGCCGCGATCCTCAGCCTGTGCATGGCGCTGCTCAAATCCGGCGACAAGGTGATCTGTTCGCGTAGTGTCTTCGGCACCACCACCGCGCTGTTCACCCGCTATATGGAAAAGTTCGGCGTGCGCGTGGCCTTCGTCGATCTCACCGACATGCATTCCTGGCAGGGCGCCCTCGACGGCGACACCAGGCTGCTGTTTATGGAGACGCCCTCCAACCCGCTGTGCGAAGTGGCGGATATCCGCCAGCTGGCGGACCTGGCCCACAGCGCCGGTGCGCTGCTGGTGGTGGACAACTGCTTCTGCACCCCGGCGCTGCAGCGCCCGCTGGAACTGGGCGCGGATATCGTGGTGCATTCCGCCACCAAATACCTGGACGGCCAGGGCCGCTGCGTAGGCGGCGTAGCCGTGGGCAGCAAGGAAATCATGGACGAGCTGGTGATTTTCCTGCGCACCGCCGGCCCCAGCATGAGCCCCTTCAACGCCTGGGTGTTCCTCAAGGGCCTGGAAACCCTGAACCTGCGCATGCAGGCCCACTGCCGCAACGCGCTGGCACTGGCCTGGTGGCTGGACGAGCAGGCCGCGGTGGAAAAAGTGAACTACGCCGGCCTGCCAAAGCATCCCGGCCATCTGCTGGCAGCCAAGCAGCAGTCCGCATTCGGCGGTGTGCTCAGCTTCACCGTGCGCGGCGGCCGCGAGGAGGCGTGGAAGGTGATCGACAACTGCCGGATCTTCTCCTGCACCGCGAATTTGGGCGACGCCAAAAGCACCATCGTACACCCGGCCACCACCACCCACGGCCGCCTCAGCGAGGAGGATAAAGCTCGCGCCGGTATCACCGAAAACCTGATCCGCGTCTCCGTGGGCCTGGAAGATATAGGGGATCTGCAGCGGGACCTGGAGCGGGGGCTGGCGGAGCTGTAACTGGCGCTGTTTGTGACGGCGATGGCAGAGTCCTTGCGCCAAACACCTATGATTAACTATTGGCACTGTCGCTTCAGTTGTGACTGCGCCCTGTAGGAGCGGCCCATGGCCGCGATCTGGGTTCGGGGAATACGGATAATCCGATCGCGGCCATGGGCC